>PWTC01000042.1 GCA_003563005.1 Candidatus Acetothermia bacterium | reverse complement strand
TTGCCAGATCTCGACCGAGGCTGCTTCGGGAGTCGATCTGTAGCGGACCTGTATCTGGGCGTGGAAGGCGCGTGCGGGGGGTCGGCCCTCGGGCCAGCGAAGGTTTGCGGCGACGAGTGCGCGCGTCCAGAGGTCTTCCTCAGGGCCGACGATGACCGCGTTGCACGCCGGATCGAGACGGACGACGTACAAGGGCTTCCGCGCGCTCAACCCAAGGCCCCGTCGCTGGCCCACGGTGAACTTCGCCAGACCTCGATGGGTGCCAAGCTGCTGTCCGGCCGTGTTCTCGATGGGCCCGGGCCGCGCCGGTCCGGCGCGTGCGGCCAGTCCTTCGAGGGCGAAGCACAGATCCTGACTCTCGGGGAGGTCAGCCGCGGTGAGGCCCTGCTCGCGGGCCACAGTGCGCAGGTGGCGCTTTGTGAAGTGGCCGGCGGGGAACCGCGCGCGCCGCAGTGCTCTCTGGGAAAGCCCGTACAGGAAGTAGGACTGGTCTTTCGCCGGATCCCGCCCTCTCAGAAGGCATGTCCGCCCGTGCCGCTGCGCAATGCGCGCATGGTGGCCGGTGGCCACGAGCGGGAAGTCTCGGCGGTCGGCCTCCTCAAGCAGCAACGTGAACCTGACGCTGTGGTTGCACAAGGCGCAAGGGTTCGGGGTGGTACCGCGGCGGTACTCGGCCAGCGTGGGCTCGATGACCCGCTCGCGGAATGGATTCTGGGCCTCGATCGTCTCGTGGGGGATGCCCAGTTGCCGAGCGGCGAGCTCCGCCACCTTGACGGAGCAGCACGGGTTCTCGTGTGGCTCGGATGGGTCCCAAAGCCATAGGGTGATCCCATGTACTGCGTAACCCTGCTCGCGAAGCAGCCACGCACAGGCGGTCGAGTCCAGTCCGCCCGACATGCCGACCAGGATCCTGGAGGGCCCTCCTGTTGACGCTTCAGCCCTCCGCATGGCGTGGCACCACGCACAGGAACCTAAGCGGTACCGAGCCGGTATTGAGGAACTGGTGCTCCTCGTTGGGACCGACGTACACGGTAGTCTCGGGTTCAAGCGGATGGGACGCCTGGGCCTCGTCGATCTCTCCCATGCCCTCAAGGACGACGACGCCGTGCTCGAAGGGGTGGCTGTGGCGGGGCGTGTGTCCGCCCGGGGCCAAGGTGAACAGGCGTACGGCGAACGTGGGCGCGTTGTGCTCAGGACCGATGAGCAACTGCTTTGTGGCGCCTACCACATGGCGCCCGTCGGATACATTCTCTATGCTTGTCTGCCGGACATGGCCGATGTGCATCTTCTACCTCCTAGAACGAAACGGCGATGAGGGGGACATGGAGCTCCTCGGGTAGAAGGCCGCCATGCATCCCCCGCAGTTTGACCTCTCTGCGTGGCCACATGAGCACCTTACGCCCGCGAGCGAGCACGAGGAGATCGCCGAGTCTTGTGAGTACGGCGTCAGAGGGTCGCTCCGGGCCCCAAAGCCCCATAGCGAGCGCCTCTTCGGTACTCAACACGGTGAAGGCCTCGGGGTAGGCCCTCTCGAAGAAGGCCCGGACGCCCTCCTCATACCCTCTACGTAGAAACAGCGTTGCTGCACGTGCTTCGCCTGCAGGGGGCAAAAGCAGCCCCTGTCGCAGTTGTGGATGATCGGAGCAGGAGGCGATGTCGACAGCTGGGTCGAACGCGCAGAAGCCGTGATCGGCGGTGACGAGAAACGTTGTGTCGCGCGCGTCCGTGAGGACATCACGATCGAGTGCGCTGAAGAACTGTGCGATCTCTGTGTGGAATGCTTCGCTTTCCGGGCCGTAAGCATGTGCCAGAGTGTCCGTCATCGGCCAGTATACACTCAAGAACTGCTTTCCTCGTCGTTCCAACGCACGGCGGACCAGCATGCACAGGTCGGACATGGAGTAGTACGGTACGGTCCTGTCGATGCCTCGGTAGAGGATCTTCGAAAGACCTGAGTCCGCGATGTGCCTAGGCAAAAAGAGGGTGCTGGGTACACCCACAGCAGCAAGGCGCTCATAGAGAGTTGAAACAGGCAGTAGATGATCAGGACTCAACCCCAACTCCGCCAGCGAGCCCGCCGGCGCCCCTGGTGCGGCCAGGAGGATCATGTTGGCGAGGGTTCCGAACTCGGGCAGGAGCATGGTGTAACCCAGTATCCCGTGCGAGAGGGCGCAGGCGCCCGTCGACAGGCTGGTAAGCGCTGTCGTTGTCGTTGGGGGGAACACCGAGGTGATGGGGATCCGGGTGCCCTGTTCGAGGGTGCCGAGTTGCACGTTCCCCCCGGCCATGAGGTCCTCTAGCTTGTGGTAACCTAGCCCATCGATCACGATGACGACGACACGCTCGGATCGTGGAAGCTGAAGTTCGTCCTGGAGGCCCGATGGCACATCGAGGCCGAACAACTGCTCGACAGTGTTCGGAACGGCCAAAAGGGAGTACCGCTCGTAGTGTGGTCTTCGGCCCTCGGTGTCGCGACGGATCGTCTCGAGGATGGCTTGTGCAAGGCTCATGGCTTCGGCATTATAGCGGTGTGTAGGACGTGCTCAACAGCGGAAAGGGGGCACCATGCAGAGCTGCCCAGCACAGACGGAGAACGCCGCACGCTGCCCGTGTACATGGTCGAGTTGTCCTCGTAAAGGTCGTTGCTGTGATTGTGTGCGCCACCATCTTGCTCATCGAGAGCTGCCCGCGTGCTGCTTCTCACCGGAGGTGGAGCGCACATACGACCGTTCCTTTGAGCGCTTCGTGCGAACGCTGAGCGAGTAAGCGGGTGAAGATGAAGAACCGAGAAGTCGCTCGGATCCTGTATGAAGTAGCTTCCCTGCTTGAGCTAGAGGATGTGCCCTTCAAACCTCGTGCCTACCAGCGGGCTGCCCGCTCGGTGGAAGCCTGCTCTACGCCAGTTGAAGAGCTGGCGGAGGGGGACAGGCTGCGTGAGCTCCCCGACGTGGGGAAGGCGATCGGCGAGAAGATACAGGAGATAGTGCGCACAGGCAGCTTGCGCTATCACCAGGAATTGAAGGCCAAGCTCCCCGTGGACCTGTTTGAGCTCACCAGAGTGCAAGGGGTGGGCGCCAAGACCGCCAAGCAGTTGTACGAGGCGCTGGGCGTGCGCAATCTGCTTGACCTGGAGCGTGCGGCGAAGGAAGGACGCATTCGCGAGGTCCCCGGTATGGGCGCCAAGACAGAGCGACGAATCCTCAAGGGCCTGGCGGAGGCGCGGGGGACGGACCGTCGTGAGCTCTTGTGGTACGCGATGACCGCCATGGAGCTCCTGCGTCGTGCGCTTGAGGACTCGGGCCTCTTCGCGCAGCTCTCGGCTGCAGGCTCTCTCCGCCGAGGAGTGGAGACAGTTGGTGATCTTGATCTGCTTGGTGTCTCGGAACGACCCGAGAAGGCATCGCGGTTCTTCGCGTGCCTGCCCGAGGTCGAAGAGGTGCTGATGCAAGGCCCGAAACGTACCTCGGTGAAGCTTGCGGGAGGGCTGCAGGTCGACTTGAGGATCGTCCCGGCATCTTCGTACGGTGCCGCACTCCAGTATTTCACCGGGTCCAAGGCGCACAACATTCGCCTGCGCGAGCGCGCCGGAGCGCGTGGCATGAAGCTAAACGAGTATGCGCTCACCGATGCTGAAGACAGGGTCGTTGCGGGAAAGGACGAGGAGGGTGTGTACCGTGAACTGGGGCTTCTCTGGATCCCCCCGGAGCTTCGCGAGGACCAGGGGGAGATCCAGGCGGCGGAGCGCCACGAGCTTCCACAGCTTGTCGAGCGCAGTGAGATTGTGGGCGATCTGCATGTTCATACCGACTGGTCCGACGGGACTGCCGATCTGGAGTCCATGACGGAAGCAGCTCGGGTGGAGGGGCTCGCGTACATCGCGGTTACAGATCATTTTCGCTTCTCCACCACGGTGGGTGGCGTGAACACCGATGAACTCCTGCGGCAGGTCGATGCGATTGGGGAGCTGAACGAGTCGTCCGCGGGTGTACGAGTGTTGGCCGGAATCGAGGCCAACATTCAGCGCAACGGGGACCTCGACGTCCCGGCCCGTGTGCTTCGCAGGTTGGACATCGTCATCGCATCCGTGCACTCGCACTTCCGGCTGAGTTCGGCCGAGATGACGCGCCGCCTGGAGCGCGTCATGGACAACGAGCTTGTCGATGTACTGGGCCATCCTACAGGCAGGCTCATCGGAGAGCGGCCCCCGTACGATGCAGACTGGGATGAAGTGTTCTACCGTGCAGCCAAGACAGGAACCGCGTTGGAGGTGAACGCCAACCCGCAGAGACTGGATCTGGGCGCCCCCCTTGTACGGAGGGCGCTCGAGGCTGGTGCTCGCCTGATGCTAGGGTCCGATGCGCACGCCACTGACCACATAAGGTTTCTCGAGATCGGTGTTCGCACAGCCCGGCGTGGCTGGGCGGAAGCGAAGCACGTTTTGAACACGTTGCCGGTGGATGCGCTTCTCGCCACGCGCAAGCGCGGCGGCCGTGAATAAGCACGCTAGGCCCCAAAGAGAAGGGGCCTCGACAAGCAAGGCCCCTTCTTCCCCTATTCAGCTGAATACTCAGCTGGACGTTACGTTCTTAGCTTGAGGACCCTTCGGGCCCTGTTCCACCTCGAACTGCAC
>PWTC01000066.1 GCA_003563005.1 Candidatus Acetothermia bacterium | reverse complement strand
GGCTACCATCTACGCTGGCGTGCGTGTGTCATCCGAGCCGCGGAGGGGGAGCGTTTCTAGAGCGCCTGGTATGGATCAGCTGATCGTGCGGGGGGCCCGCGAACACAACCTGAAGAACATCGACATCTCGATCCCGCGAGAGAAACTCGTCGTGATCACAGGCATCTCTGGATCGGGGAAGTCATCGCTCGCCTTTGACACGATCTACGCCGAGGGCCAGCGCAGGTACGTCGAGTCCCTGTCGGCCTACGCCCGGCAGTTCCTCGGGCTCATGGAGAAACCCGACGTCGATCTCATCGAAGGGCTGTCCCCTGCGATCTCCATCGATCAGAAGACGCGGTCACACAACCCCCGCTCCACCGTAGGCACGGTGACCGAGATCTACGACTACCTGCGGCTCCTCTACGCGCACATCGGGCACCCCCACTGTCCCCAGTGCAGCAAGCCGATCGAACGCCAGACGGCCCAGCAGATCATCGACCAGGTGTCCACACTCCCCGAGGAGACTTCGGTGCAGATCATGGCGCCGGTCGTGCGCGGACGGAAGGGCGAGTACAGACAAGTACTCCAGGAACTCAAGAAGGAAGGGTTTGTCCGCGTGCGGGTGGATGGCGTGCTACGCACCCTGTACGAGGACATCCAACTGGACAAGAACAAGCGCCACACTGTGGACATCGTCGTCGACCGCATCAAGGTTGCGGACCGCAAGCGCTCACGCATCGCCGACTCAATCGAGACCGCCCTGCGACACGGTCAGGGTCTGGTGATCATTGAAGTGCTCGGGGAGGGGGAGCGGGTGTACTCGGAGCACTTCGCCTGCCCCGACTGCGAGATCAGCATCGAGAAGCTGGAGCCGCGCCTCTTCTCGTTCAACTCGCCGTTCGGTGCGTGCCCCACCTGTGACGGCCTGGGCCGGCAGATGATCGTCGATCCTGATCTGCTCATGGACCGACGCAAGTCCGTACGTGAGGGCGGGTTGCTGCCGTGGGCGACCACCAAGTCGCGGTGGTTGCTGGCCCTGCTCGATGGAGTCTGCCGAGCGTACGACATCGACCCACACGCCCCGCTAGGGGAGCTGCATGAGGAGAAGCTGAGCGTGCTCCTCCACGGAACGAATGGGGAAACCGTGCCCTTCAGCTACACCACCACCTACGGCCGCACACGCGTCTATCACAAGGCCTTCCCGGGACTCATCCCCAGCCTAGAGGGAAGCTACCGCGACGCCGGCTCAGAGGACGCGCGCCAAGAGATCGAGCAGTACATGTCCGCCCTCCCCTGCCCGGACTGCAAGGGGGCACGCCTCCGGCGCGAGGCACTTGGCGTCACCGTGGGCGGGCACAACATCTGCGCGGTGTCCCAGCTGGCGGTGCGCGATGCGCTGACGTTCTTCGAGGAACTGCGGCTCCCACCACGGGAAGAGCTCATCGGCCAGCAGGTCCTCAAGGAAGTACGCGCACGCCTTCAGTTCATGGCCGACGTGGGTCTCGACTACCTGACGCTCGACCGCTCGGCGAACACGCTCGCCGGCGGCGAGGCACAGCGGATCCGGCTGGCCACGCAGATCGGCTCGCAACTGACAGGCGTGTTGTACGTGCTGGACGAACCTTCGGTGGGATTGCACGCACGTGACCATCTACGGCTGCTGGCCACGTTGCGTCGACTCCGGGACTTGGGCAACACGGTGCTCGTGGTGGAACACGACGAGGAGACGATGCGCCAGGCAGACTACCTCGTAGACCTGGGGCCTGGCGCCGGCGTACACGGTGGCCAAGTGGTGGCCAGCGGCACGCCTGAGGAGGTGATCGCCGAACCTCGGTCGCTGACCGGTCAGTACCTCGCGGGAACACGGAAGATCCCCGTGCCGCGCACACGACGCACCCCGAGCGACCGGTGGATCACCGTGCACGGGGCAAGCCAACACAACCTCAAGGCGATCGACGTCCGCATCCCGCTGGGTCTGTTCGTGTGCGTCACCGGGGTCTCGGGCTCGGGGAAGTCCACGCTCGTGGAGGAGGTCCTCTACCGAGGGCTGGCCTGGCAGCTCGGGTACGCCGCGGGTAAGCCGGGTACGCACGAGAGACTGGACGGCGCGATGCACGTCGACCGGGTGAGCGTCATCGATCAGTCGCCGATCGGCCGCACACCGCGCTCGAACCCCGCCACGTACACCAAGGTGTTCGATCCGGTGCGCCAGGTGTTCGCGGCCACCCAGGAGGCACGCATGCGTGGCTATGCCCCGGGGCGCTTCTCGTTCAACGTCCGCGGAGGCCGCTGCGAGGCCTGTCAGGGGCAAGGGAAGACGAAGATCGAGATGCACTTCCTCCCAGATGTGTACGTTCCCTGTGAGGTATGCCGAGGTAGCCGCTACAACCGGGAGACGCTCCAGGTCCGGTACAAGCAGAAAAACATCGCCGAGATCCTCGACATGACCGTGGAGGAAGCGACGGGGTTCTTCGCGCCGATCCCTCATCTGCGCGAGCGCCTGCAGACCCTGTTCGATGTGGGGCTAGGGTACATCAAGCTCGGGCAGCCGGCGACCGAGCTCTCCGGGGGCGAGGCCCAGCGGGTCAAACTGGCGCGGGAACTCGCCAAGCGTGCCACGGGACGCACGGTGTACCTCCTCGACGAGCCCACCACCGGCCTGCACGCAGACGATGTGCGGCGGTTGCTCGCCGTGCTCCACCGTCTCGTGGAAACGGGCAATACAGTGGTCGTGATCGAACACAACCTGGACGTGATCAAGACCGCTGACTGGATCATCGATCTGGGACCGGAGGGCGGAGAGGGCGGGGGGCGGATCGTGGCCGAGGGCCCCCCCGAGTCGATCTGCGAGACGGCGGCGTCATACACAGGGCGATACCTCCGCCCGACCCTTACGGTGCACCAACCGGCCTAAGTCAGCGCCCGTGTATCGCGTGAACGTCGCCCGGGGCGGCGGTAGACTTCCCGCGGCGGCAGCCAAGTCCCTCGTCAAGGGGAGGCGATCATGCGACTGATTGAGCGGGTGTACTCGGACCATGAATGGCAGCCCGACATCCTGTTGGCCAATATCCACACAGCTGTGGACGTACGCCAAAACTTACACAAGATCGAAGGGATCATTGAACTGGCCCACCGCAAGGGGGTGAACATGCTCATCCTGCCGGAACTCGCCGTGACCGGCTACCTGTGGGGAGCTTCGGATCCACAGGAGATCCGGGAGCTTCTGGATGAGGGGGAGCAGGGACACATCGCCCCCTGGATCAAGAACGTGGTGGACAGCCTCGATGACAGCGGAAAGGGTCTCCAGTATGTGATCTTGGGCAACGCGCGGCGCAAGGGCGAGGCACTGCTCAACTCCGTCTTCGTGCTCTCGCCGGAGGCCGCGAAGGGGACGGTGCCGGCGTACGACAAGGTGTTCCTGACCCCGATAGAGAGGAGATACTTCCAGCAGGGGACCGATCAGCGCCTGACCGTGGACACCGCCTGGGGCAAGTTCGGATTCCTCATCTGCTATGACCTCTGTTTCGTCGAACTGGCACGGCAATACGCGATGCACGATGACGTGGATGCGATCGTCACCGTGGCCTCCTGGGCTTCCGAGGCCATTCGCGAATACTCCCATATGAACGTCAAAACAGATCACTACTATGGATTCCTATGGAACCTTATGAACGCCTCGAAAGCTGCGTACAACGAGGTATGGAGCCTGGGCGTCAACACAGTCGGGGCGCACGATGTGAGCGGCACCTACTATTGGGGCGGCAGTGGCGTGTGGGCGCCCTCAGGGATGCTCCTGGTACAGGCATCGAACATCAAAGAAGAACTGATCCTAGTGCGGAACCTCGACATCCACGGACAGCGGGAGCGGGAGCAGGACACCTTCAACTACCGCATCGACTTCCACGAGTTCTACCGCCCCATGCGGGAGCGCACACAACGACCGGAACCTCTCCAGTCCGACTGCAGACAACCGCCCGGCGGCGCCCCCTAGAGCACCCAGGGGGCGATCCCCACAAGGGCCCACCCAATCACAAAAGCTAGCGGCAAGGCAACCGCAGCCGCGGCTGTCGTCCAGCGCCGCATGCGACCCAGTCGCGCGATCTGCGGGTACCACTCATCGCAGTGCAGCGACGTCGCCGGGGTGCGGACTTCCATCCCTCGCTGCAGACGGTAGGCTCCACGGTGGAACTCCGCTCCCGCGAACATCCCCTCGATCTCCCTCAGAAGGCCCTGCCAGTAACGCACCTCAGCCCTGAGCGTCGCTGGCACCACCAGCCAGCACAAGGCGACGACGACCCCCAGCGCCGCCAGCCCCGAGGTCAGCAGACAGCCGTTCGTCCCCCATCTTCCCAGGGCCACAAATGCGAACCCTGCTGCCACAAGGCAGCTTGCCAAGAGAAAGGCACTCCAGAGCGACCACAAGGCCCGTTCCTTGCCCGAGACCGTGGCGCCCGTCGCCTGGTACACGGCCAGCCACTCACGCAACTCCACCGTATCACACCCCCCGGATGCACCTCTTCCCACGCCATGGTGGCATTGCCGCCGCCACGCCACAAGGAAGCTTTTCTTCTCCAGGGAGGACACTTGTCCCATCGCAGTTTGCCCCCACGGACTCGGGTGCGGTATAATCGTGCATGCTGGTTAGCATGCACGATTCCTCGGTGCAATTCCTTGGCTGAGGAACGAACCTGCTCATGGGAAGCGGCGCTGATGGGAACGCAATGACAGGTATCACAGAACACGCGAACGAAGCTGCCCCTCGGCCTGGCGTCCTCGACTGGACAGCGAAGTCGGTCACGGCGCTCACACCGTTCCGCCGCGTGATGATCATGACGTCACTCGCCCCGAAGGATGGGGCGGCTTCCAGCTCGCCCCATGTCTCTGTACACGGACTGGAGCATGACGAGGAACACCAGGTGCGCACCCTTGTGTGCGCCGAACTGAGGTCGGCAGAGCTCCCCCTACCAGACGAGAACACCCCGTTCGGTTGTCACTTCTACCGTGCCGGCAACCGCCCTACCTGCTTGAACGCCTGGCCTGCCAGCCGCCGGCTCTACCTCGGTCAGGGCGGATGGCAGAGTGGGGATCTGATCGTGGCTCCGCTTAGAGCTGACAGGCATCTCTGCGGGTGGATCGTGGCGGACGACCCGCGCGACGGAGCAGTGCCCGGCCCAGACGTCCTGCGAAGGCTCTCCGTGCTGGCACAACTTGCAGCGAGGTGCGCCCTTGCAGCGTCCACCCTCCCAGGCGAACCGCGGAGCGAGCTCTTCCAGCTGCTGGCAGAGCACTGCCTTGCGGGACTGTTGCTCACGCAGGGCGGACATCTGAGGTATGTGAACCGCCGGGTCCTCGAACTCCTCGGCTACACGCGCGAGGAGCTTCTGGCCATGCAACCCTGGTGGCAGATCATCCACCCCGAGGATCGAGCCCCGCTGCTCAAAGAAGGCACCACAGACCGAGCCGTGCGCGCGCGCGCCACGAGAAAGGACATGAGCTCTGTCTGGCTGCTCGTGCGTAGCTTCCCGCTCGGGATCCCCGACGAGAACGCTCACCTCGTAGATCTCTGGGACATCAGCGAGCAGGTGGAGATGGAGGGCATGCTTAGGGCCAAGGCGCTCCACGATCCCCTGACAGGCCTGTTCAACCGGCATTACTTCGAGGAAGCCATCCAAGCCGAGGTCCATCGGGCACAGCGGTACAGCCGGACGTTCTCACTGATGATGACGGATATGCGGGGGTTCAAGAGGGTGAACGATCAGCTGGGGCATACAAAAGGCGACGAGGTTCTGGCATCCATCGCCCGCGAGGTGAAAGGCGCGCTTCGAGAGAGCGATTGGGTTGTGCGCTACGGTGGAGACGAGTTCCTCATCGTGCTTCCCGAGACCCCCGCGCCCGCCGACGCCGTCGCCGAGAGGCTGCGCCGCTGCGTAGAGACATGGGCGGCAGAACACCTGCCCGATATAGCCCTGACGATGGACGTGGGGTGGGCCACGTGGTCGCCCGAGAACCCTCGGACGATCCCCGCACTGCTTCAGGCGGCGGACTCCATGCTGTACGAGAGGAAGAAGGAAGCCAGCGGGAACTGACCGTCCGCACCCATGTCCTGCAGCGTCCGCTCGAGCACTCCTTGACGTGTGGTCCAGAGTATGCCTATAGTGCCCGTACCATGGTGTGGGTTGGGGAACGAATGCGCCCGAAGGTCTGGATCTCGGCGTTCCTTGTCGGGGTCTGGCTTGTCTGCGGCGTAGGGCGCTCACCGTGCGACTACACCCCTCCCGAGAGCCACCTGCGGGAACTCAAGCTCCGTGGAGACGTAAGGTGGCACGATGACGCCTATGCCGACGACCGCGGCAGCACGCTCTCGGGAACTCTACAGACGAGCTTTCGGCTGCTCTCTGAGTCTCCCGAGACAGGTTGGGGCGTGGATGCACAGGCTCGGACGAGTCTGTCGGGAGGGATTCTCGAGCTAGCGTTGTCCGCATCCGCATCCGGGAGATCTTACTGGGAGAACGACCTGTTCGGTGTGGGGTCGCTGGCCCTCTCGGCCGAGCTTCCCGCACGCCTCGACGGCGACCTCACGGCCGGCATCGGACTGGGCCGCTTTCGGGACGTGACTCCGCTGGCGCAAGCGATCCGTGTCCAGAACACCCTTCTGGACGAGAGACTCCTGGTCGCCCCGCTCCCCACACGCGTGTTGGACGAACTGGCAGCGGCGTTCGGAGCCGTTGGCCTGTCCACCACCGAACGGCTCATCCGGGTGGAGCAGGTGCTCATCGACAGCGGGCTCCTGGAAGATGGCGCCCTCGGTGTTCCTGGCCTCGTGAGCATCATCGACATCGTCGAGCGCGGCGAGATCCGCCTCTGTGGATGGTCCATCCAAGCCCGTGCCGGCGTGCGCATGATGAACTACCCCACGCCACGGATCAGCGAGGCCATCGTGCTGGCGGCGAACTGGGCTCAGGTGCCGGACCCGGTAAGCCAATGGACGGCCGCAGCGACCTGGATCACAGACCTTCGTCTGGCGGAGGCCTACACGCTCGAGGCCTCCCTGCGATACACCCGGCGCCTGCCCGGGGGATGGCGGGCCGAGGGCGCGTACCGGTTCGTCCGCCGCACCGGCGAGGACGACGAGGCCGAGCACCGCCACCTGGCCACAGGAGAGCTTCGCGCCGAGCTCGGACGGGCAGTCAGCCTGGCCATCACAGGAGAACTCGCGCACGTCACTGGCTACGAGGAACCTGCGGTCACGGTGAGCGTCCACCTTACGTACGATGTGTTCTAACCATGGATGACGTCATCACGGCGCACGCCATCCGCAAGGCATTCCGTGAGAGAACGGTCCTGTCCGAACTGGACCTGGTCGTCCCCCGCGGTGCCTTGTACGGCCTGGTCGGACCCAACGGGGCCGGGAAGTCCACGTTGATCAAGATACTCTGTGGGCTTCTTCCGGCCGATGGCGGAGAGGTGCGGGTGCTGGGGTGGCCCGTGCCCAGCGTACGCGTGCAGGGGCAGATTGGGTATATGCCCCAGGAACCGGCCCTCTACCCGGATCTGTCGGTGGTAGGCAACCTCCGTTTCTTCGGGGCGTTGTATGACCTAGGCCGGCGCCAGCGCCGTAGGCGCATCGGCGAAGTGCTAGAACTGGTGGAACTGGAGGACCGCCGGAGGCAGAAGGTGGGAACCCTATCGGGGGGGATGCAGCGACGAGCCTCGCTGGCGGTAAGCCTGCTCCACAAGCCGCGTCTCCTCATGCTCGACGAGCCCACCGTGGGCGTCGAACCCCGCCTGAGGGACACGTTCTGGGACCACTTCGGCGACCTCGTCAAGGAAGACGCGACCATGCTCATCTCCACGCATCACATGCCCGAGGCGGAGCGATGCAGCACGGTGGGCCTGCTCGCACAAGGGCGGCTCTTCCGCGAGGCGGCCCCCGGGGCGCTCCTGGAGGAGACGGGCACAGCCACGTTCGAGGAGGCCTTCACCGTGCTCACCCAGGAAGGTGTGAAGCCGTGAAGCTCGCCCCGCTGGCTGGCAACGTGCTGCGCCGGGTGCTCCTGGATCCTCGGACACTCGCCCTCGTTCTGTTCACGCCCCTTCTGTTCGTCCTCCTGTTCGGGTACACATTCGCCCCGAGCGATCCAGGAAACCTCTCGCTGGCCGTGTTTATGGAGGACAACGGGCTGGCCTCTGTACGCACTGAGGAGCTGGGCCGGGTAACGCTGGAGCCGCAGGTGGGCAAAGCCTTCGTCGAGGTGTTGCAGGACGAAGGAATCAGACTGGTGTTCGTCGAGAGCCGCGAGGTGGCGGAACAGGCTGTGAAGGACGGAACAGCGCAGGCAGCCGCGACGCTTCCGGTCGGTTTCAGCCACGCAGCGGTGAACGCCGCCCTCTACCTCTGGGGGCCGCGTACGATGGAAGTGGATGGCCGCAGGGCGCGGCTCCTACCACCAGACGAGGCGCCCGGCCCGGTGGCCTCGTTCCTGCTGGACGACGCGAACCCTGACATCGCCCGCTTTCTCGCCCAGGCACTGGAACAGGCGCTGTTCACCGCCGTGGCGAACGGACACGCGCCCCCCACCCGGCCCCCGGTCGAGATCCGGAGGCTCTACGACGGGGAGATCGCCATGCTGGACTACACGGCGCCGGCCATCATCGGGTTCGCCATCACCCTGATCACGCTCATGCTGACCTCCGTGTCGATCGTGCGCGAGCGCGCTGCAGGGACGCTCACACGGGTGCTCATCGCTCCCGTGCGCCCGTGGGAGATCGTCGCCGGCTATGCCCTTGCGTTCACGCTTGTCGGCCTTGTCCAAGCGGGCGAGCTGTTCGCGGTGGCGCGTGTCCTTTTCGGAGTCCGGTTCGCGGGAAGCGCGGTATGGGTTGGGTTGATCATGCTGACCTACGTCCTCGTGCTCCAAGGCATCGCCATCCTCATCTCCACTATAGCGCGCAACGAGTTCCAGGCGCTGCAGTACGCGCTACTCCTCCTGGTACCCGCCATCATGGTCAGCGGCGTGTTCTGGCCCGTCGAAGCCATGCCCGAAGGAATGCGGTTCGTGTCCTGGTTGAGCCCGCTCACGTACGCGAACACCGCCCTCCGCGAGGTCATGCTCCGAGGCCGAGGGTTGGAGGCGATCGGTCGCGAACTGGGGGTGCTCGCGGGCATCGCGGTCGTCTGCCTCGGCGTCTCCACCCTCGCACTCCGCAGCCAAGGGCGGGCCGGATGAGAGGGAGGCGCATGGCTGTCCCCAAGACAGTGCTGGTGACCGGGGCATCCTCGGGGATCGGTAGAGCCTGCGCGGCGCACCTAGCCGACCGCGGCCACAAGGTCTACGGCACGAGCCGTGACCCGTCCTCCGTCGGCGCGCTCGGCACGGTCCAGCTGCTTAGGATGAACGTGGATGACGAGGCCTCTGTGGCCGCCGCATTCGCGCGGGTGCGCGAGGAGGGGGCTGAACTGGACGTGCTTGTGAACAACGCCGGATTCGGCATCGCAGGGGCGGTTGAGGACACGTCCATCGAAGAAGCCCATCAGCTCATCGAGACGAATCTGCTCGGCGTGCTGCGCACCTGCCGCGCAGCCCTCCCCGAGATGCGCGCCCGCGGCCGCGGCACGATCGTCAACATCACCTCGCTGGCAGGACGCGTAGGCCTCCCCTTCCAAGGGCTATACAGCGCCACCAAGTTCGCCCTCGAGGGACTCTCACAGGCACTGCGCATGGAAGTGCGCCCCTTCGGCGTCCGGGTCATCGTGGTCGCGCCCGGGGACTTCAGGACCGCGTTCACTTCCCATCGCCGTATCGCCACTGCCGCCGGGGAGCCCAGCGCGTACCGCGTGGCATTCCATCGCGCGCTGCGCCGGGCCCAAGAAGACGAGCAGGGTGGCCCGCCGCCCGACCAAGTGGCGCGGCTCCTGCAGCGGATCGTCGAGGACCGGGCCCGCCGTGATGCTTATTCAGTGGGTTCTCTGGCACAGCGGTGGGCCGTCGCAGCACGCCCCCTGATCCCGGGCCGCCTGTACGAGCGAGGCCTTATGCAGCACTATAGGGTGTAGCGTCGCGCCGGTTGCAGGCGCGTCTGTGGGAGGAGGAAATCCTATCTCGGAGCTGACACGATGAACCTGTTCGAGAAGTGCGACAGATTCATGAACGATCCGACGTATGCTACGTCGATGGGGTACCCCATGAACCCCAAGGCGGCCGAGGCGCTTGGACTGTACCCGTACTTCATCCCCCTGGACGAGACCGAGGGCACCACGGTGTCTATCCGAGGCAGGCGACTGGTGATGATCGGCTCGAACAACTACCTCGGCCTGACCACGGACCCCAGGGTTCGCCAGGCTGCGACCGCGGCGGTGGAGCAGTTCGGGACGAGTTGCACTGGATCGCGCTTTCTCAACGGCACGCTCGCCATGCACCATGAGCTCGAGGAACGGCTGGCCCGGTTTCTGGGCAAGGAGTGCGCGCTTGTGTTCAGCACGGGATACCAGGCGAACCTTGGCACGATCTCCGCGCTGCTCGGTCGGAACGACATCGTGGTGTGTGATAAAGAGGATCACGCGAGCATCTACGACGGGTGCCGCCTGTCCCTGGGACGCATGGTGCGCTACCGCCACAACGATGTGGGGGACCTCGACCGCGTGCTCTCAGGGTGCCCCGAAGGCGCCGGTGTGCTGGTGGTGGTCGACGGCGTGTTCAGTATGGACGGAGAACTCGCTCCGCTGGACGAGATCGTGCCGGTCTGCCACGCACACGGAGCGCGGATTCTCGTGGACGATGCTCACGGCATCGGGGTCACCGGCCGCGGCCGCGGCACCTCCGCCCAGTTCGATGTGGCCGACGGAGTGGACCTCATCGTGGGGACATTCAGCAAGTCGCTCGCCTCGGTCGGAGGTTTCGTCGCCGGCAGCGAGGCCGCCATCCACTGGATACAGCATCGCGCGCGCTCCCTTATCTTCAGCGCGAGCCTACCCCCGTCGAACACCGCGGCTGCGCTCGCCGCACTTGAGGTCCTCGAGGCCGAGCCGGAGCGCGTGGACCGGGTCAACGCTGTGGCCGACCGCATGCGCGAAGCGTACCGTGAGCTCGGCTTCGACGTCGGGGAGAGCCGTACACCCATCGTCCCCATCATCGCAGGAAAACCCATGGACGCGATGATGCTGTGGAAGGCAGTGTTCGAGGGCGGCGTGTACACCAACGTCGCCATCCCGCCGGCGGTGCCCGAGGGCAAGTCGCTTCTGCGCACAAGCTATATGGCCACGCACACCGACGAACAGATGGACGAGGTGCTCCAAGTGTTCGCACGAGTCGCCTCACGCTGATACATGGGGTCAGAGCTTTAGTTTTGGTGTCATGTGTCCCTTGTCCTGGTCAGATGACCTGCCGAAGGGACACATGACACCAAAACTAAAGCTCTGACCCCCTTTGAAGGGAGGAGTCGATGCGCAGTCATCGGGTGGAGCTGTGGATGGAGGTGCCCGGGCGCCGTGGTTTGGTCAACCTGACGCGCCGGGTCGCGGCCGCCGTGGAAGAAAGCGGCGTGCGCGAAGGACTGTGCCTCGTCAACGCAATGCACATCACGGCCAGCGTGTTCGTCAACGACGATGAACCGGGGCTGCATGCCGACTACGAGCGCTGGCTGGAAACACTGGCTCCCCACGAGCCCATCGACGCTTACCACCACAACGAGACAGGCGAAGACAACGCCGACGCCCATCTGAAGAGGCAGATCATGGGCAGGGAGGTCATGCTGGCGATCACGGAAGGCCGCCTCGACCTGGGCCCCTGGGAGCAGGTGTTCTACGGCGAGTTCGACGGGGGCCGAAAGAAGCGCGTCCTTATCAAGATCATCGGCGACTAGGCCGTCGGAGGTGCGAAGGATCCGTGTGTGGACTCATCAGAGGAGGCCTTCTGGTACTCGACTGGCAAGGCACGCTGTGGGATCCCGTGAAGCACCGACCGATCGAAGGCGCCGCGGGGGCGCTTGCGCGCCTCGGAGAGCACTGGCGCATCGTCGTGGCCAGTAACGGCGACGCGTCCGACATCGAAGCCCAGCTCGAGGAGGTGGGGCTCCGCGAGCTGTGCCGCTCGGTGTACACCCCGCGGGTGGTCGGCGCGGCGAAGCCGGCCACTGCCTTCTACCGCGCACTGCTTCGCCGGGAGGGAGTTCCACCCGATCAGGCCGCGATGCTGGGGGACGACTATCGGCGTGATGTCGCAGGCGCCAAGGCGCAAGGGCTGCGCGCAATCTGGTTCAACCCTTCCCGCCGCGGCCCTCCCCTTCGCCATCCTGTCCACGACAGCGAGGTGGCCGACCTCCGTGCCCTGCCCCATGTCCTTGCGGCTGCTTTTCTCCCGGATCTCGCCAGATGCCTGGGGCTCCTGGTGGAAGCGGGGCTCCCCCCGCGGGCGATCCGCCATGCGCTCGCTGTGAGCGCCGTGGCCCACCGGTTGGCGCTCATGCAGCGCGATCGCGGCCTGGCCGTCGATCCTCTGCTTGCCCACCGCGGCGGGCTCCTGCACGACCTGGACAAGGTCAGCACGGCTACCCGGCCCGCCGAGCACGGCCGCGAGGGGGGGAGGGCGCTGCGTGCCCAAGGCCTGGAGGTGTTGGCACGGATCGCGGAACGGCATGTCTTCGACGCCACGTGCGGTGCCCAGTGTGCTGACTGGACCTGGGAGGAGGGTGACGTTTTCTACGCGGACAAGGTCGTTCGCGAGGACGAGCTGGTGGGCCTCGAGCCCCGGATGGCCGATCTGGCGCACCGCTACCCCGCATACGCGGAGACGCTCGCCCGTTGGCGGCCGGCTCTAGACAGGATGGAAGCACGGCTCGCCACAAGCGTGGGGATGGAGCGCGCGGCGATGCTGCAGAAGCTGCACGAGGTCCTCCCATGAACGGCGCCAGGAAGGCGCCCCTGGTAGCAGCGGCGCCACGTGCGACCCATGACGACTGGGTCGCCAAGGAGGCAAGATGATCTACGGAGAACGCGTGCGTCTCCGAGCAATCGAGCGTTCGGACATCCCGACGTTCGTGCGGTGGTTCAACGACCCGGAGGTTCGCCGCTATCTACTCATGTACACACCCATGTCCCACGCGCAGGAGGAGCGGTGGTTCGCGTCCACGCTCGAACAGAAGGACGACTTCCTGTTCGGCATCGAAGTCCGTGAGGCCGACACCTGGGTCCACATCGGCAACCTGGGGCTACACCGGGTGGACTGGCGCAACCGGTGCGCCGTGTTCGGCATCGTACTGGGGGAGAAGGCGTACTGGGGGCTCGGCTACGGCACCGATGCCACACGAGCTATGGTGCGCTACGCGTTCGACGAGCTGAACCTCCATCGGGTGGAGTTGGAGACTTACGCGTTCAACCCTCGTGCCCGGCAATGCTATCTCAAAGCGGGGTTTCGCGATGAGGGCGTCAGACGGGAGGCTCTGTATCGCGACGGCGCCTACCACGATGTGCACTCCATGGCGATCCTGAAGCCCGACTGGAAAGAGGCTCAGGCATCAACGGCCGAGACGCCCGGCTGATCGGCAACCACCTGCGCCAGGGTGCGCGCATCAGGCTGCGCGGCTGCCCCGGGTCGCGGCAGGAGGTGCAGGAAGAACTCGCGGTTCCCCGCCGGCCCGAGGAGCGGCGAGGCGCACACGCCGCGCACACTCCAGCCCATATCGGCTGCGAACGCCACGAGCCCCTTGAGCACGCTTCGGTGGACCTCCGGATCACGCACCACCCCGCCCCGCCGCACCTGGCTACGACCGGCCTCGAACTGCGGTTTGACCAAGGCCACCACATCACCGCCAGGGTCGACGATTCCCTTCAACGGGGGGAGCACGAGACGGAGGGAGATGAACGCCACGTCCACAGACACGAGTTCGACCTGCTCGCCGATGTGGGAGGGCTCAAGGTAACGCGCGTTCAGGCCTTCGCGGACCACGACACGGCCGTCGGTACGCAGCCGCCAGTCGAGCAGCCCCTTTCCGACGTCAACTGCGTAGACACGCGCCGCGCCCCGCTGCAGCAGACAGTCCGTGAAGCCTCCTGTGGACGCACCGACATCCAGGCAGACGCTTCCACTTGGGTCCAACCCGAAGGCCTCGATCGCAGCTTCGAGCTTCTCTCCGCCGCGCGAAACGAACCTCCGTCCTTCCCGCACCGCGATGTGGGCGTCGCTGGCGATGAAGGTGCCGGGCTTGTCGACCCGTTGCCCGTTCACGTCCACCTTGCCCGCTTGGATCAGCGCCTGCGCGAGCGCCCGGCTCTTCACCAGATGACGCTCGACGAGGAGGGCGTCCAAGCGGCGCTTGTCCTGCGCGGTCATGAGCCGCCGCTGGCCACCCCCCGAGCCCCCACGGAGGACGCGTACAGCTCGAGCCCCTCAGCGAGGACCGCGCACGCCCGGCGCAGATCCTGCTCGCGCAGCACGTACGCCATCCGTGCCTCGTCGAGACCACGGCTGGGCGTGCTGTAGAACCCAGCGCCTGGGGCCAGCATGACGGTCTCCTCGCCGGGGTAGTCGCTCAGCATCCAGCTCACGAACGCCTCCGCGTCCTCCACTGGGAGCCCGACCATGATGTAGAACGCCCCCTCGGGCTTGCGGAACGTGACCCCCGGGACCGCGCTAAGCGCCTCACACAGGACATCCCTGCGGTGGCGGAACTCTTGAATGATCGCGTGGATCGCCGCGCTGTGACCCGCATCGCGGAGGAACGCGGCCAGCCCCAACTGGCCGAACGTCGGCGCGGAGAGCCGGATCGTGGCACACTTCTGCACGGCAGCCATCACCTGACGGTTGCGGGAAGCAAGCGCCCCCACGCGCGCCCCGCAGGCCGAAAGCCGCTTGGAGATCGAGTCGACCAGGATGACACGGTCGGCGATCTCGGGGTACGACATGAGGCTCCTGTGCCTGCCCTCGTAGACGAACTCGCGATACACCTCGTCGGAGATGATGAACAGGTCGTGGCGCAGCGCCAGGTCGACGAGCATCTGCAGTTCTTCTTCACTGTACACGACCCCGGTGGGGTTCCCCGGGTGAGAGAAGAGGATCCCTTTCGTGCGGGCATCGATCCGCTCCTCGATGACACTGCGCGGCGGCAGGTGGAACCCGTCGTCCCTGTAAGTTGTCAGGGGGGTCACCTCGACGTTCGTCAAGCGCGCGAACCCCTGGTAGTTGGGATAGAACGGCTCGGGCACAAGGACACGGTCGCCGGCATCGCAGGTGACGCTCAGAGCGAAGGTGATCGCCTCGGAGCCACCGGTGGTGATGATGAGCTCCTCCTGCGCTAGAGGGATCCCGTGCTCGCTGTAGTAGCCCCGCAGCGCCTCCAATGTCTCATCCAGGCCCTGCGAGGGCGCGTAGGCAAGCACCCGCACATCGGACTGGTGCACACCGCGCAGGAACGCTTCGGGGGTGGAGATATCGGGCTGACCGATGTTCAGCTGATAGACCGTCTTGCCCCGCCGCATCGCCTCACGCGCCAGGGGGTAAAGCCGTCGGATGGGCGACGCCGGGGCGGCCTGACTGCGCGCGGATAACTCAGGCATGGTCGAGCACCCACACTTCCTTGCGCGGGGGCAGGGCGTCTGCGGACAGCTCGAGCTCCGATGCGCCGATCTCCTTGATCGGGAACGGACAGATGCTGGTGAACTCCTCTAGGGGCTGGATGGGCCAATCCTTGATGAGATCGGTTTTGTAGTGCATGGGAAGGATGATCTTCAGGTTTGGCAGTGCCTTGGCCGACTCCACCGCCTCCTTGGGTCCGATCGTGAAGTGCCCTCCAACGGGGATCATGGCGATCTCCACATCGTGCAGCGGCCGGCGCTGCTCTTCCGTCATGGCGTGGCCCAGGTCACCGAAGTGGGCCAGTTCGACCCCGTCCACGGTGAACCTGAAGATCACGTCACGGCCGCGCTTGCGGCCCCCCTCCGCGTCGTGGAACGCCGGGATACCGCGGACGGTGATCCCCTTTACCGTTCGCTCCCCGAACCCGCGCACCACCTCCGGGTCCCCATCCACCCGGTGCACTGCGTTATGGTCGAAATGGTCGTGGCTGACCAGGACGATGTCGGCCGGCCCGCTGGGGGCCCTGTAAGGGACGTCCTCATCGAAGGGATCCGTCAGGACGACCGTGCCATCGGACGCCTCGATCCGGAAGCAGGCGTGCCCGATCCACTGGATCTTCAACCGCACCACCTCCTCGGTATGCCGCTACTTTAACCGAGCCCAGCATGAGACGGCAAGCGGGACTGGGCCGACAGCAACAGCCCCCCGACGAGTTCCCCATACGACAGGCCGTGGGCTGCCGCTGCAAGCGGGAAGGTGGAGAGCTCGGTCATCCCAGGAAGCGTGTTCACCTCGAGGACGAAGGAGGTCCCGTCGCCATCGACCCGGATGTCTGCGCGAGACAAGTCCCTGCAACCCAGGGCCAGATGTGCGCGCAAGGCGAGCTCCTCCACACGCCGGGCAACGTCCTCCGGAAGCGGCGCCGGACAGAGGAACGCGCACTCCCCTCGCGTGTACTTCGCTGTGTAGTCGAAGAACTCACGCGCCGTCGGTCTGAGCTCGACAAGCGGCAAGACCTGAGGGGAACCGTCGACTTCGAGGACGGCCGCCGTGAACTCGCGCCCGACGATGAACTGCTCCACCAGAGCCTCCCCGTACTCCTCCACCGTGTGTTGTACTGCCGCGAAGAGCGATGCCTCGTCCTCGACCACGTGTACCCCGATGCTCGATCCCTCCCTCCGAGGCTTGACCACCGCCG
>PWTC01000059.1 GCA_003563005.1 Candidatus Acetothermia bacterium | reverse complement strand
GACCCCCACGCCGGTCATGACGACGGCCCAGGTCCTCCACCAGGCGTACTGGTCCGCCCAGCCGAGATTTCGGCCCAGGAGGACGACGCCTATCCAGATGAGGATCGCTGCGAACGTGGCAGTGCCCAACATGTCGCGCCCCCACTTCTCGTCCCAGGTCTTCTCATCCTTCTCGTCGTGGGCCTTCTCGTCGCACTTCTCCTCCACCTTCTCGTCCACCACGGGGCGCTCATCTCTCTCGGGCTCGGTCATCTGTCCCTCCTTGCCTGCAGCGGGGCCAGTCTAGGGTGTGCCCCGTGCGGCCGTCAACAGCCGGACCACTTCACGATGAGGACCAGGGGGAGATCGCAGGCATGGCGCTCCCAGTCCGCGGAACGCTTGGCTTTCGACGCCCGTGGTGCTACGCTCGGTTGCGCCCTGTAGGCAAGGCTGTCTTCCTCCTTGGGAGTAGCACGGCGGCGCTGGCCCCCACCACAACCACCCTAGCATGGGGGCCATGCGAGGGTGGCCCCAAGTCGGCGCTCTGGAGACACGCGAACCGCTATACTCCTCACACGCCTGCCGCACAAGGCAGCCGGTCGCCTCAAGGCGCGAGGTGCGATGACCCGACTGGGGCTGTTGATGTCGAACACCGGGAGCGGCCACAGGGCCGCGGCCGTGGCTCTGGACACGGCGCTTCACCATCGCTATCCTGGCGAGTTCGCGGTGCACTACGTTGATGTCCTGCGCGAGTTTGGCGTGCCCCCCTGGAACCGCGCTCCGGAGATCTTGACGTTCTGGATCAAGTACAACCAGTACTCCTTCAACAAGTTCGTTGATCTCTCCAGCCGTGTGATGGCCACGCGGATCGGCAGGGATGCGCTGCCATCGCTCGCCTCCCTTGCTGGGCACCGCCGCTTTGCACGGCGCTACAGATGGGACGCGATGGTTGCGTTTCACGTGGGATGCGTTGGCCTTGCTGTGGGGGCTCGCAGGGTGTCGCGGCAGGACACGCCTGTGATCACCGTGATCACCGATCTGGGGAGACCGCACGCGGGCTGGTACCACCCCGAAGCGGATCTGACGCTCGTGCCGTCCGAGGATGCCTTCCAACGGGGCTTGTCGCTAGGTATGGCCGCTGAGCGGATGCGTATCGTTGGACCTCCTGTACACCCGAAGTTCGTCCTGTATCGATGTGGGAAGGACGAGGCTCGAGAGTCCATGGGTTGGAAACGGGATCTGCCCACGTTGCTCTTGGTCGGAGGAGGGCTCGGTGCTGGGGATCTCGGAAGGCTCGCCCGCGCCATGGACTCCCTCGACGTCCCCGTGCAAATCGCGGTCGTGACGGGCTCCAACGAGGGATTACGTCGCCAACTGGAGCGATCCTCCTGGAGGAACGTGATTCATGTGTACGGATCGATCGACAACATGGAGGTCATGATGCGTGGGGCGGACCTGCTTGTGGGCAAGGGCGGTGCGGCCACCGTAGCCGAGGCGGCGGTCAGTGGGCTGCCCATGGTGCTGCTGGGGACGTTGACCCAGGAGCGCCCGAACGTGGATCTTGTCGTCCGAGCGGGCGCGGGGATTGGCGTGGTTGACCCCTGTGCGGCCCGGGACGCCGTGCGGGGGTGCATCACCCAGCCCCAACGGCTGGCTTTCCTCTCTGAGCGGGCCCGTGCGTTCTGTCCGTCAGATTCGTGCTGGAGGTTGGCAGACGAAGTCGCTGTTGTGTGTAACGGGGTGGGTGTCTTCCCCGGCGGAGAAAGCCCCTGTTCCCCCAGGCGATGAGGATCCCGCTGTACAGGCCGAGGCATAAGTGCAACGCCGTTCTTCATGAGTATCCTCTAAACGCAGACTCGCCCATCATGCGGCACTCCTACTCCTCCTCCCAGGTCTCTCGACGTGGATTCCCTTATCGCGTTTCTGGTCAAACGCTGCGTCAACCATGGCACCCTTACTCGTGAGGTCTGGTCATCAGTAACCCCCTACAGCACGACATGTCTAGGGTGAGTCGAGGCGGGGGGCAGCATCCCGGCTCTCCCTCGAGAGCACCGAGAGCCTCGCGTGTGGGTAGCATTTCCCCAGCAGGGGAGCGCATGGTCCTGCCATCACCTGGGGCGGTGCTCGGGGTTCCTGCCCTATGCAGTTGATTTGTCGGGAGGCGACACATCGACGAAGGTGAAACCCTCGGAGAACAGCGCCACGCATGCTTCTACGGCCTCAGGACTGTACAGAACGCTCGCATCTTCCTGGACTTTCTCAAGGGCAGCCTCGATCCCCATGGCAGGGCGGTACGGCCTATGGAATGCCATGGCCTCCACCACATCGGCCACGGCGAGGATTTGGGCCTCGATCATGATGGCATCCCCGCTGATTCCCTGCGGATAGCCCGAGCCGTCCAAGCGCTCGTGGTGTTGAAGCGCGATGAGGGCTACGGAGTGGTGGAAGGGAATCTCCCTTAACGTATGGTAGCTCGCTGTCGGATGCTGTTTGACTAGGCTCATCTCTAGGTCCGTAAGGCTAACTGGCTTGTTGAGGATCTCGGCAGGGGTAGACACCTTCCCGATATCGTGGAGCAGTCCGGCGAGCCTTATGTTCTCGATGGCCTCCGGCGGGAGTCTCCGCCTTCGCGCAATGGCGGATGCGAGCTGGGCCACACGCTTCTGATGCCCTGCTGTGTAGGGATCCCGCAGCTCGGCCAGTGTGGACAGGGAGAGGATCGTGCCCTCGAACAGCTTCCGAAATCGCCTCTCGCTCGTGCGCAGCGAGTCCTCTACGCGTTTCTGCTTGGTGAGATCAACGTCCAGACAGAAGAGCTCGGGGTCATGACCCGGCATATGCACAACGGCATGACTGGAGAAGACGGGAACACGTGTGCCGTCTTTTCTCATGAGGCGCAACTCCGCAGCGGGGATCGGCATGCCGGTCGCCGCCATCTGCTCGATGGCCTGCCCAACCTGAGCTCGCATCTCAGGAGGGATGATGAGATCGACCAGGTTGCGTCCGATGGCCTCCTGCGCGGTGTATCCGTAGAGGCTGACTGAGGCTGAGTTCCAGTAACGGGTGACCCCATCCATCCCATATCCCTGAACGGCAACTGTGGGGACGCTCTCGAGGAGCCTACGGAAGCGCTGGACGCTCTCCTCCTCCTGTGGGGAGCAGTCGCCGCCTACAGCGTGTGGCACTGCGATCACCTCCTCCTGTCGACCGCCGGGCGGCCTACCGAATGCGCGTCGGCGTTTCGCGAGCCCTTTGGCGAGCGGGGCATCGTACAGCGCACTTGCAGGCAAGCCTCTGTTCTCATGATCAGTGCTCTCGCCTTCGCTTGAAGCTGTAGAGCACGTGGTCGGCACGGCGGAGGAGGTCCTCGGGGGTGGCCTGGGGCTCGACAGAGGGATCCCATACAGCCGAGCCCATGGTGAGACCGAACTGGAGGTCCCCGAGGTCGGCGGACGCAGCCCAACGGCGGACCCCTTCGTGCAGCCGCTCGATGACCTCCCCGGCCCGGGTTGCCGTCTCGGGTAGGAGGATCACGAACTCCTCGCCGCCGTAGCGGAAGATGTAGTCGCAGCTGCGGACGCTTTCGCGTAGCAGCCCTGCGATCTCACGCAGGACTTGATCGCCCTTGAGGTGCCCGAAGCGATCGTTGACGAGCTTGAAGTGGTCGATGTCGGCCATGATGACCGAGATGGGATGGCCGTAGCGTCGGGCGCGTTGGAGCTCGCGCTGCAGGACCTCGGCCATGTGCCGCCGGTTGTGGAGACCGGTGAGCGGGTCACGCGTCGCCTGCTCCCGCAGCTCGGCCTCCAGGCGCAAGCGCTCGAGTCCACTGTGCACGTGCCCGACCAGGATCTCCGCCAGAGAGACATCGGTAGGAGAGAACACGTCGTCCCCGGGTGAGATGGCCTGGAACACGCCCTCGTGCCCCACCGGGACAGAGATCACCGAGAGAGGTCCTTGAACGAGGGGCTTGGCGTACGGGAAGTCCCTGACGTTGCCCCACAGCGTCCGCCCGGTCTCCCACACTCGGCCTACGAGCCCTTCACCGCGGCGCATGGGCCGGCCGAGGTTGGCCGCTCCCCCCGAGGAAGCTACCGGGACCATCCACTCGCCTTCGGCCAGGCCCACGTTGCACGTGGACATGCCCAGCACGTCCGAGGCGGTGCGCACGGCGATCTCGCAGAGCTCGCGCGGATCGCGGGAGTGCTGCATCTCGGCGACGGCGTGGTGCAGTAGCTGCAGCTTCTCCGAGATGGTCCGGACGGCCTGCAATCGCTCGAGGCCGGTGAGGGCGACGGCCATGTGCGAGACGAGTACCTCAAGCAGGTTCCGGTCTTCAGGGGGGATCCCGCTCGCCTCCGGGCTCTGGACATCGAACACGCCCGCCTGCCGCGCTCCCACCGAGAACGGGATCGCAAGCTCACTCCTGGTCTCGGCGGCGCCTTCGATGTAGCGGGGGTCATCCGCGACGTCCGGCACGTACAGGCTTTGCCCGGCGTGCCACGCGGCCACGGTGATCCCGGGGCCGTCGAGGGGGAGGAACTCCCCGAACTTCGGCCCTCCGCCACGTTCGAGGACCACGCGCAGCGTCTGCTCCTCCACCTCCATAACCCCACAGATCTCGTGGCCGAAGATCCCCTTGGTGGCTTCGAGAAGCTGCTCGTAGAGCTCCTTCTTGCCCTCGGCGAGCTTCATCTCTCGCGCGGCCCGCTCGACGGCGAGGAGCTTCTCCTGGAGCGCAGACACG
>PWTC01000138.1 GCA_003563005.1 Candidatus Acetothermia bacterium | reverse complement strand
TGCTTTTCCAGACATACGTCAGCATAGCCGATTCCTCGTCTCTTGCCTAGCCACTAACCCGACGGGACACTAGCTTCCCCGTCGTGCCATCGCTGCACTTCACCGTCGCTCCGAGCACCAGTTGCTTCTCCATCGCATCCTCCTCTGGTCTGGCCTCGCGCTCCTGCGCGGGGGGAGGGGCGAGTATCGCCCGTCCGATAGATAGTATAACTAACTATCGGGGGTCAGGCAACCCCCCCACGTGCTCAGGAGCAAAGGTCAACTAGAAGCAGATACTCACGGAGGAACCGCGCCGGTGCTCCCCAAGGACGCCTCGCGCACCGCGGTGTGCCGGCCTCGGCTCGGCAGACAGGCCTATCTCACTCGCCCCGCTTGAGGAGCGCCGCCAGCTCGGCGGGGTCGGCACCCTGCAGGATCAGCAGCGCCTCCACCACGCTCGACCCCGGAGGCCTGCGAGGGGCTCAGCCCGTGCTCGCGCCGCAGCATGAGCCGCACGCCGAGGGGGCTCTTCCACTGGCCGGCCAGTAGGCAGGAGCTCGCCCACCTCATCCACGACATCTTCCAGAGGCGGGAGCAGCATCGGTACAGGTTCGGATAGCCGGGGCAGCACCCGCATCTCCCCGAGCACACCGGTCGGGGAGCCCTTCAACGGCGTGCGCCTGCGGCAGGAGGTTCCTGTCTCTCGCGGGTATGTGCATCGCGCGACTACTGGACACATTCTGTCCGGTTACGCTGCGATGAGCCCAGCATGAGCACAAAGGCCACCAGGTTGAGACGGTGGGTGGATGACCTAGACCGGTCCGGGCGGTACACGCTGAGCCGAGCGGAGGCTGAGAAGGATCGAGTCGGCGCAGACCGGCAGGCATACGACGAGTAGCGTGAGAGCAAAGCCAAGCACAGCCCATGTTCTCTTCCCTCCCACCCTGGTCACCTCCCACAGAAGCAGTGTAGCGGATCGGACAGCGCCAGGTGCAGATCGCCAGGCCGCCAACCCAGGCAAACCTGGATACCCCGCGTCGGTGGGGTTGGGGTGGGTGGTCACAGGGGTTCCCAGGCTGGCCGATTCACGGCCCTCTCAGCCGCCTCAGAAACGAAATCCGCCCCGATGCACCTGAGCCCTTCCGCGGCCCCCGAAGGCCGTTTCTCGCCCGCTGAGTGGGGAGAGGCGCATCCCGTCGCTCCGCCTCGCCCTACTCCACTGCCAGGGCCTCCACTGGACTGAGTCTGGATGCGCGCCAGGCCGGCCACGCCCCGGACAGCGCCCCTACCACGAACGAAGCGACGATCACCGCGAAGATCAGCGACGCCTCGAATACCGGTGCGAACGACCCCACACCGAGCGCCGGTCCCAGCAGGCGGGTGCCGAGTAGGCTCAATGCGCCCCCGACCAGAAGACCAAGGAACCCTCCGATCAACCCCATGAGCCCCGAATCCATCAGGAACAGCGCCAGCACTTGCCCATCCTGGGCGCCCACGGCTTTAAGGATGCCGATCTCCCGTGTCCGCTCCAGTACGGACGTGTACATGGTGTTCATCATCCCCACACCCCCGACGATGAGGGCTACTGCGGCGATGCTGGCCAGCACTGTGGCGATCATCCCCAGCGTTCCTTGGATGCTCGCGGCCACCTGCTGAACCGAGGTGGGGCTGCCGCGGACTCCCTGCACAGCCAGCTCAGCCGTGATCCCAGCTAGGATCTGGTCCACGTCCGTGCCCGCTGCCATGCGCACGATGGTTGTGCTGGAGCTCTGCGCGTTCCAGAGGGTTGTGGCGCGCTCTTCAAGGACGAACAGCGCGTCGTCGGTGTTGGTCACCCCTCGGGTCAGGAGGGAGATCCCGCCTGTGGGGATCCCTCCCACAGAGGTCGTTGTCGGCGTGCTCTGGCCTCCCCGGGAAGTGTGCTCTTCCGGGGCACTGGCGGTGTTCGAGGGAGCCAAGATGCCGACCACGGTGAACCACTCTCTGTCGATCAGCAGCGCGTCTCCGACGGCGATCCCCAGGCTCTCGGCACTGCGCGATCCCACGATGACCTGGTTCTCGGTGGTACTGGTGAAGCTGTTGCCTTGGTCGATCTCGAACCCCCCGAGGACCGATGGGAACGCTTCCAGGAACCCTGCTGACGGCGTCGTCAGCCGCAGGAAGCCGCTGGCGGCTGGCCCGTCCACACTCACCACTCGGGTCCCTACG
This sequence comes from Candidatus Acetothermia bacterium, assembly GCA_003563005.1. Classification (GTDB taxonomy): domain Bacteria; phylum Bipolaricaulota; class Bipolaricaulia; order Bipolaricaulales; family Bipolaricaulaceae; genus PWTC01. Next base: position 2,654 of record PWTC01000138.1, on the reverse strand, counting down.
TTGCCCGCCTCGACCAGTCCAGGCACCATCTGAAGCAGCCGTGTCGTGTTGACGGCGCCTGCAAGATGCTGGGTGATCGCATCCGTCGGTCTGTCGGGTTCTTCCTCGGAAGGGACCACGGGCGACTGGCCGATCTGGCTGGGATCGAACGTGCCTCCTGCCGCGACGCTGGGCTCGGCCGTACCAGGCGTCCCTGAACTGCCGCGCCCCATGCGAGCGCCAGGTACAAAGGCAGGATCCGTGCCACCCGCCGGGGCGGCCGAGGCACCGGTGGGGATGACGATGATGTCGTATCCGATGTCCTTGAACTGCTGCAGCACCGCTCGCTCCACCCCTGTTCCGATTGACAACAGGGACACCACAGCCGTCACCCCGATGAGCACACCGATCACTGTCAGCCAAGAGCGCGTCCTCCGGCTGCGGATGCTCGCGATCGCCAGCTTCACCAGTTGGAGCCTCACGTTCTACCTCCGTTTCCGCGGGCTGCCATCTCCGGCACCACCTGTCCATCGCGCAGGACAATGAGCTCATCAGCGTCCTCTGCGATCTCCGGGTTGTGGGTGACCACAACGACGGACTTCCCCGCCTCCACGAGCTGGTGGAGGATCCCCATGATGCGCTGTCCCGTGTCCGTGTCGAGGTTTCCGGTCGGCTCATCTGCCAGGATGAACTCGGGATCGTTGACCAGCGACCGGGCAATGGCCACCCGCTGTTGCTCTCCGCCGGACAGCTTCGTCGGCCGATGGTGGCCGCGATCGGTCAGCTCGACCTGGGCAAGGGCGTCCAGGGCCTTCTTGCGCACAAGACTGGCCGATTCGCCCCGCAGAAGCAGGGGCAGCTCGACGTTGCGCAAGGCGGTGAGGTTCGGAACCAGGTTGAACTTCTGGAACACAAACCCCACGGTCACGGCCCGGAACCCGGCCCGCTCTCGCGAGGAAAGCGAGCCCAGATCCCGGTCGTTGTATGTGATCTGCCCAGCGGTCGGTGTGTCAAGGCAGCCGGCAAGGTGGAGCATGGTGGACTTGCCCGAGCCCGACGGGCCCATGATCGCCACCATCCTCCGGGGAGCGATCGTCGCCGACACCCCGCGCAGGGCCTCTACACGCGTTTCTCCCATCTTGTAGGTCTTGTGGACCTCTCGGAAGGCGATCAACGCGCGCCCTCGGGAAGGTAGGTGAACTCCGACAACTCCACCAGACTGAACATCTGGAACGACCTTCCTCCCTCGGGAGCCTCTCCCGTGCTGTAACGGAACTCCATCCTTGCAGGGAACGGAAGCAGCGCACGCAGGTCCAGATCTACAGCGAACGCCAGGTCGATCTCCACGTTCGTGTAGTCGGCGTGGGTGTAGGTCCCGTGGATCACCTCGAGCCCGGCGATCGTCCCATGTTCCCCCGCCTGGAAGCGGCCTCCGTCCGGCAGCAGGTAGTTCCTGCCCGGCTCGATCGCTGTCGGAGCAAGGTTGGACAGCGGCGACAGGTCGATGGTCCCGCTCGTGTTCTGGGCCACATGCACTCCGAGGCGCGGCAAAGGGATGCCGTAGAACCCGATGTTGACCAGCGTCAGAGGCACCGCTTCCGTGCTCGTGGAAACCACCGAGTACGTTCCGTCCGCCAGCGGTGTGATTTCCGTCGTTGTGATCGACGAGCCGCTTGCACCCTGGCGCGTCACTGCATAGGCATACTTCAGGTATCCCCCCGGGAACTCGCCTCCCCCGAACAAGCTCACCACCGAGCGGGCCCCTTGTGCAGTCGGCGTTGGCGTGCCATCGCCGAGCATCTGCGGTGAAGGATCGGGTGTGCATTCCGTCTCCGCCAGTCCCCAAAGGGTGAAGGCAAACAACACCACCATGGTCATACGCATTCCGGTGAACCACCATCTTCTCGTCATGCCATGCCTCCTTTTGGCTTGGCGCACACCATAGTGTTGCCATGTGAAGTCCGTGTGAAGGCCCTCGTCTCTGTCCCCCTCGCCCCCACACTACTATGGCAGCATGCCGTTTCTCGGCCGCCCGCACCTACCCCGCGCCCACCTTGCCCCTTACCGGCAAGCGGCCTAGGGTATGATGTGCTATGGCGATACAGACGGCGAAAAAGGTCCGGCGATGGGCACAGCAGACCGACGTGGGTGTGGCGCTCGGCGCCGCCGTCCTGGGCAGTATCGGATGACGCCCCTACCGCGTGGTGCGCTACCTGTCCGATGCGATCTTCGGCAAGGCGGAGCAGCACGGCCACCGCATCTTGGACCGCACGCCCATAGCGCTAGGCGAAAGGTGGCGATGACACCAGCATAGCGATCCGGATGCTCACTGCCGTGCTGGAGCCACAGGCTTCTTCTGCCTGTACACTGCCACGCGCTCACCGCAAGATGTTGAAGTTTCGAGTATGCTACGGTATGTCATCAGGCCATCTGCACCCGAGCTGCTGGACATGCTCATGGAGGGGCATAGTGAAGAGGAGTCTAGTAGCAGCCTTTCTTCTTACTTTGTCTTGCCTTCCGGCCTTTCACCTCCGGGCAGACGCCTCAGACAGTACATTCTCGATCTTCAGCGTGTCACTGGTCGACTCCCCACTACGAGCCCAGATCGACGTGGACATTGTCATGAGCGCAGTTCTGCCAAGGGCGAATGTGGAGGACGCCATGTATGCGGTGCT
>PWTC01000159.1 GCA_003563005.1 Candidatus Acetothermia bacterium | reverse complement strand
CGGTGCTGGAGGACAAGCCTGTCGAGGTCTCAGAGATGCCGCTGGAAGAAGCCCGGATACGCGGTGCCATCGCGCATTTCGAGGAGGAGTACCGCGGCAAGACGGACGTTCGCGTGGTGGAAGTGCCGGGCACATCGCAAGAACTGTGCGGGGGCACCCACGCGCACCGTACCGGTGAGATCGGGCCTGTGTTCGTGCTCGCTGAGGAAGGCGTGGCCGCCGGGACGCGCAGGATCCGCGCTCTGGTCGGTGAGAAGGCCCGCGCGTACGCGGCGGAGCTACGCGCGGAGCGCCGCGCCCTGAGCGAATCCCTTGGCGTGCCCGAGACCGAGCTGCAGCAAGGAGCAGAGCGGCTCCGCTCCGAGCTCAGGGAACTGCGCAGACGCCTGGCGGAGCTGGAACAGGCGCTCACCGCGCGTGGCGCGGCTGAGCTTGCCACCCAGGCCGATGAAGTGGACGGCGTTCGCATCATCGGCACGGTCGTCCAGGGCGGCCCGGAACGGGCCAAGCAACTCGCCGACGAGTTGGCCGCACGGCTCGGTCGCTGTGTCGTGGTCGTCGGCACCGAGTCCGACGGACGGGGTGTCGTCGTCGCCAAAGTCGTCGATGAAGAACGTGTCCCTGCAGGCAATCTGGTGCGCTCGGCAGCCGCTGTGCTAGGCGGGAAGGGAGGCGGCCGACCCACGTTCGCCCAAGGGGGCGGCCCTCAGGCCGAGGACCTACCCCGTGCGGTCGAGACGGCCCTCGAAGAGGCCCGATCGCTTCTCAGATCAGCCTGACCGGCATACACACGTACAGGAAGCCCTCGTCCTCCGGCTTGATCTCGCCAGCCGGCTCGATGAGTCCGGCCCGGTCCGGCGCTGAAAGCCAGAGCGCAACCTGATCGGAGTTCATCCGCCGCAGCGCATCGATGAGGTACTCGGCCCTGAAGGCGATCTCGAGCCCCTTGTCCGCGGGTTTCGCCAGTCGGACGCGCTCCTTGCCCGCACCCTTCTCCTTGGAGGCAGAGCTGATCTCCACGGCCGTCTCTTTCGGTGTGACCTTGAGTGTCACGGCACCTGACTCCTCGGCAGCGGTGATCTCCACTCGTCGCAGCGTCTCGAGGAACGTCTCGCGAGGGAGGAGGAGTCCGAATTCCGAGTCTTTCGGGATCACGCGCTCGAAGTCTGGGAACTGCTCCTGGACGAGCCTCGTAGAGAACAAGACCGGTCCGGCCCTGAAGTGTAGGTGTCCTTGATCCTCGTAGATCTGGACCTCGTCTGAACCCAGGCTCGACAGCACCCGCTGCAGATCGTTCAGAATCTGCGCGTCGACCAGGTATGTGCCGTCGTGTCCATCGGCCAGTTCCAGCACGTCGATCTGCTTGACAGACAATCGATAGCCGTTCGTCGCGGCCAGCTTGAGGGTCCCGTCGCGGATCAGGAGATCCACACCCGTGAGCGCCAGCCGTGTCGTCTCGGAGGCCTTGAGGGCGGCGAACGCCGCCTGGGCGATGCCCTGGATGAGGCTGTCACGGGCAACCCGGCAAAGGACGGCCTCGGGCGGCGTGGGTAGCTCGGGAAACTCGTCTGCAGCATGTACCAGAAGCTCGAAATCCGCCTCTCCGCACTGCAGCCGAGCCTTGCCGTCGGACTCGCCAAGCGTCACTTCATGTTCAGGAAGGCGCGTGGAAAGCTGCGCAAGCACCTGCCCCGGACACACGATCGCACCCTGTGCCCCGACCTTGGCCAGCACCTCACATTGTATAGAACGCTCCAAGTCTGTGGCTCCCAGCTGCAGCCCGGCCTCCGTGGCACAGAGGCGGATCCCGCCGAGGATCGGCATCGAGCTTCGAGGGGAAAGCGCGTAGCTGACAGTTCGAACACCGAACGTAAGGTCATCACGGGCACAGACGATCTGCATGGCTACCTCCTTGCTCCACAGCATGTTAGCCCGCGACAGGCAGGCGGGCCAGGATTTCACGGCACACCTCAGCCGGAGGCCGTGTACCGTCGACGACATAGCCGTGTCTGACCGAGCGGATGAGCTTGAGGTACGAGGCTCGGACCTGGGTGAAGAACGCGAGCCCTTCCCCCTCGAAGCGATCGCGCTCGCGGGTGCGCTCCAGGGCCACTGCAGGCGGAAGGTCCAGCAGGAATGTGAAGTCGGGTTGCAGCCCTCCGGTGGCCAGTTCGTTGAGCCGCCCCACGAGCTCCCCGCTCAGGCCGCGGCCCGCCCCCTGGTAGGCAAGGCTGGAGAGCGTGTAGCGCGAACAGAGGACCCACTTTCCATCACGCAACGCAGGGCGGATGACCTCCTCTACGTGCTCATGACGGTCAGCAACCATGAGCAAGAGCTCGGTCAACGGCTGCATCCCCCTTCCGGGTTGGAGCAAGAGCCGCCGGAGCTCTGCGCCCACCTCGGTACCGCCTGGCTCGCGGGTGGCCACCACATGGACTCCCCGAGCGAGAAGCGCTTTTTCAAGCAGGTCAAGCTGCGTCGACTTCCCCGAGGCGTCCGGTCCCTCCAGCACGATGAACATACGACTCACGTCCTCCCTCTGAGCAGTCGCCAACACAGCAGCCCCGCACCCACGACGATGGCCGCGTCGGCGATGTTGAACACAGGCCAGTAGGGGATCTCAAGGAAGTCGAGCACGTGCCCCCAACGCAGCCGGTCGACGAGATTGCCCACGGTCCCCGCCCAGAAGACGGTGAGTCCGATCCGCGTAAGCCCGTGAACGCGCCTGGAAAGGAGCGCGAACGCGCCGGCCAGGCTCACCGATGCAGCCACACCCATGAACAGGCCTGCGTGCTCGGGCAGCAGCCCGAATGCCCCACCTGTGTTGTGCACGCGCGTAAGTCGTACCACATCTCCGATGATCGGCACCGACTCACCCAGTGCGAGATGTGACCCCACCGCCCACTTCGCGAGCTGGTCCAAGCCCAAGATACACAGCGCAAGCACACCTGAAGCCCACCGTCCCATCCCGAGTGAGTGTACCGTCCTCCCCCGAAGCCGGCCACGAGGACCGCTCGTTCTAACACTCCCTTAAGGGTCGATCGGTACTCGCACGATCAGCCTGGTGAACTCAACCGCGAAGCTCGGCTCACCCAGACTTGCTACGCACAGGGAGACTTCTCCCCCGTCAGGAGAGGACACGTGGGTGGTCTCAAGGAGCTTACCGTCCACATGAAGGCTGATCGCGGGCCCACGTGCGGTGACCCTCATCTCAACCGGCTCTCCCTGCGCATAATCTGGAATCTCATTCCACTCCGACATACTGCGCCATGCACCCTCACTTCGAACCTGAAGGCGATAGTGCCCATCTGGCCTCACTGTGAACAGAACGAAGTTGTCGCGATCAACGAAGCGAATCATCAGTCCCATCTCCCCCCAGCCGATGGCGCGCAGCGTCGCCTCAACCGAGACATCGGAGTGGGAAACTGCTCCGGGCAGCCGGCTCCAGACAATCGTTTGGGGACGTCTGACTGCGATCCGGTAGATCCCCCTCTCGTGTTCCCAGTGTGCCAGCTCATCCTCATGCACATACCAGCCCCGCGTCAAGTCGGTGAAATCGTCCACCAACACCGTTTCCCACTGTGCCAACCCCAGATCCAGATCGAGTGACAATGTAGACCACACGTGCGCCGCGTGGTCGTATCCACCGGACACAAGCCATGCACCATCACTGCTGAACGCTAACGACATCACCCGTGCCTGGCTTTGCTGCAGGTGACTGACCTGCTCGCCTGTGCTTGTGCTCCATAGGCGGATCGTGCCATCCACGGACGACGAAGCGAGCACATCACTCCGTGGCGCAAACGCAATCGAGAAGACCGCTCCAGCGTGCCCCAACAACACCAGGACCTCGCGTCCACTGGCACGCTCCCAGAGCCGAACGGTTCCATCCCATGAGGAGCTTGCGATCATCGTTCCATCTGCGCTGAAGGCCACTCCACGGACGAAGTTCTCGTGGCCGATCATCGTCTGTAGCAGTTCCCCGGTACCCACATCCCACAGGCGGATCGTCCTGTCCCACGAACCCGTGGCGAGCACATCGCCCGCAGGGCTGAACGCGACGCCGGCGACCACCCAGGCGTGCCCGATCAGCTCGCGGATGAGGGCTCCCGATCCAGCATCCCAGAGGCGCACCGATCGGTCTGCGCAAGCGGACGCCAGCAGCGCCCCGTCAGGACTGAAGGCCAGCGCGACAATGTCCCCTTGATGCCCCTCCAAGAGGTGCAACAGCTGCCCGCTTTGCACCTCCCACACACGCGCAGTCCGGTCCGAGGAGCCCGTTGCTACGATCCGGCCGTCGGGGCTGAAGTCGACGGCAAGAACCCTCCCGCTGTGCCCTTCCAGGGTTGCCCGCAAGCGCCCGCTCTCCAGATCCCACAGTCGTGCCCTGGTGTCATAGCACGCGGTAGCCACAAGCCCCGCCTCGCTGCTGACGGCAACGTCACGAACCTCCTGCGGATGGCCAAACGTCCACGTAGGAGGAACCGATGCCTGCAATGAAACGCACATCCACACAACCGTGAGTGCACTGCAATAGAGACAAGCCTGGAGAACACGTACTCGGACCATCAGTCGCTCCCTCCTCGTCTACTCAACTTGGGTCAGCGTAGCACCAAGCGCCTGGCTCCCGCAAATCCAGACCTTGTTGTCGCCAGTTGGTGTAAGATCATCTGGCCTGTTGAGCAAGAAGGTCGACGCCATACAACCCTAGGGGGGGTCATGAACGGAACGCGTGACTTCATACGCCAGATCGTCGCCGAAGACACGGCACGTGGGACGTTCGGGGGGCGTGTGCACACGCGCTTCCCTCCCGAACCGAACGCCTACCTCCACATCGGGCATGCGAAGGCT
>PWTC01000001.1 GCA_003563005.1 Candidatus Acetothermia bacterium | reverse complement strand
GACTGCAAATCCCTTATTCCCCGGTTCGAATCCGGGCGCCGCCTCCAGGGTGGTTAGCTCAATTGGTAGAGCGCATGCTTGACGTGCATGAGGTCGCAGGTTCGATTCCTGCACCACCCACAGAAAAGGGGACAGGCTTCATTTTCGTCCCGATCTACAGTGACTTCTGGCTCCCCACCAGTCCTGAGCGTCCTCCGATGGAACCCGGAGTGCGGGCAGGCCCCAGCAGCGATCCATCGGGCGGGTCCGACCAACGCTCATCTCCGATACCTCGGCTGGACAGGACGAAAATGAAGCCTGTCCCCTTTTTTGTTGTCGGTGGGGGGCGGACGGGTTACGCTCGCGCCATGACGGACCTCCAGAGATGGGCCTTGCTGGGAGCTGTGCTTCTCCTAGGAGCGCTGGCTGCGGCAGGTGCCCTGGCCTTGTGGCCGGTGCAGCAACCTCCTGCCAGGCTGGGAGACTATGAGCAGCTCTGGTCAGCGATGGACACCGGAGCCCTGGCTGTTCTCGAGGAGCTGGCACAGAGAGACGACGGCCTGGGCTGGCAGGCCGCTCGCGCTGCAGGGAGCGCGCGGGCCCAACGAGGAGAGTACGCGCAAGCGTCCGTCTGGCTTGCCCGGGCGCTGGCGCTCTGGCCGACGGCAGAGGTTCGACTCGGCTATGCGCGCGCATTGGAGGCTTCCGGCAGCTATGCGCAGGCACTGCACCAATGGGAGCTGCTCCTGCCCAGGGAGGACGCCGCGCGGGCCGTGGTGCGCCTGGCAGGCGATTCGCTCGAGGCCGCGCAGCTCCTGAACCGCCGCGGCGTGCACGCGCAGGCACTCGAACTGGCTTCAACGCTGAGCACGAACGCTGGCAAGCTGGAAGCGGCACGTGCCCTTGCAGGGCTGGGGAGCCTGCCTGAGGCGATCTCCGCCTACCGAGACTACCTTCGTAGCACGCCCGATCGCCCGGCACAGGCCGAGCTGGGGCGCCTCTTGGAGCGGTCTGGCGAGCTCGAGGCAGCGCTGAACGCGTACCGTGCCGCCGGGGCGGCCGGGGGACTGGCGGCAGGACGGCTGCTCGAGTCCCTGGGGCGGACCGAGGAGGCGATCCAGTCCTATCGGAGTTCGACCGACCCCGAGGCCATGTGGCGGGCAGCAGTCCTGCTCGAGCGTACGGGGCATGCTTCCGAGGCACTGTCGCTGTACCGAACCCTTGCCGGCGGAGAACACCGCGTATGGGACGATGCAGCCCTACGGGCCTACATCCTCCTTTCCCAGCGCGGAGACCGGCAGGAGACACGCTCCATGTTGGAGAGTCTCCCTCCTGCAGCGCGCTATCTCCTAGGGCGGGACGTGGGCATCCCCGTTCCCTCCCCTCGATCCGACCCCCCACGGACCAAGCCACGCGCCGTGGAGATGGCCGACCGTCTGTTGGCCTACCTCCCAGTGGAGGAGGCGTGGGGTTGGGCCCAGGCCGAGCTTGAGGTGGCCCTGCGCGGGGCCTCACCAGCGGATCGGCTCGCCATCGGGGAGTGGTATCTCGCCCACGGGGACTACGCCGCAGCCTGCCGTGTGGGGGTCGCCGTACTCTCCGAGCGGCCATCGCTCCGCGCCTACCGCCTCGCCTACCCCCAGGCCTGGGCCGGGGAAGTAACTCGTTGGGCCGACGAGTACGGCGTAGATCCCCTCGTGGTCTGGGCTGTCATGCGCGAGGAGAGCCACTTCAGGGCACAGGCCATCTCCGGTTCCGATGCGCGCGGGGTCATGCAGCTCCTCCCTACGACGGCGCGGTGGATCGCCGAGGATCGGCTGGGGATCCTTTTCGGCACAGGGTCGTTGTTCGAGCCGACGTTCAACATACGCCTCGGTACGTGGTACCTGGGTTACTTGGGAGAACAGTTTCCCCAAGATAGGGCCTGGGCGGTGGCGGCCTACAACGGCGGACAAGGGAACCTCAGGCGCTGGACCCACCCCGAGCTTCCCCTTCACGACCTCCCGGCTGCACTCGGCTCGGTGGAAACCCGCGAATACGTGAGCAAGGTACTCCACACCTGGCTCGTCTACCGCTGGCTCTACAGCGACTGACCGGCCGTAGGCTCCTCGACGGACCTGGGCAGCTGCCCCCTCGGATGATCGACGGTGTTGGGCTGCGCGCGCACCCGCGCACCAGCGGGCACGCTCTCGCGCACCACTGCGCCCGCTCCGATGCGTGCCCGCTCCCCGACAACGATGGGTCCCAGCAATACGGCGTTCGCGCCGATCGTTACCCCAGAGCCTACTGTGGGATGTCGCTTGCCCGGACGTCGGGAGACCGCCCCCACCACCACCCCGGAGTACATGTGCACGTCATCGCCGATCTCCGCCGTCTCGCCGATCACCGTGCCCATTCCATGGTCGATGGTGACCCGTCGGCCGAGGCGAGCGCCTGGGTGGATCTCGACTCCGGTCAACGCCCGCGTGATGTGGGCCAGCAGCCGTGCTGGAAGCCGTAACCCAAGCGTCCACAGGAGATGCCAGATTCGGTGTGCCCACAGGGCATGCATCCCCGGATAGCAAAGCAGCACCTCCCAGGCCCCCCGCGCCGCCGGGTCGCGCCTGCGGATCGCGGCGATGTCCTCTCGCAACTGCTCAAGCATCCTCCCCTCCGAATAGTCCGGTGGACAGGTATCGCTCGCCCGTGTCGGGAAGGACGACCACGGCCACCGTCTCGGCCCTTGCACGACGGCTCATCGCCTGGAGCGCGGCGTGCACTGCGGCTCCAGAGGAGATACCGACAAGCAGCCCCTCCTCGCGTGCCAGCCGCCGTGCCATGGTGGCCGCCTCGCAATCCCGCACGGGGATCACATCGTCGATCACCCTCGTATCCAGCACCCCCGGTACGAACCCAGGTCCTATCCCCTGGATGCGGTGTTTGCCTGGCTGGCCACCGGAGAGGACGGGCGAGGCTGCCGGCTCCACCGCCACCACACGTACCCCCGGTCGGCGTGCTTTGAGCACCTGACCGACTCCGGTGATCGTGCCCCCCGTCCCCACCCCGGCCACGAAGAGATCAACCATGCCTCCGGTATCGCGCCAGATCTCCTCAGCAGTGGTGCGGCGGTGCACCTCAGGATTGGCGGGGTTGTCGAACTGCAGCGGCAAGAACGCTCCGAGCTCCACTGAGAGCTCCCGCGCGCGGTCAACCGCCCCGCGCATCCCCTCCTCCCCCGCGGTAAGCTCAAGCTCCGCCCCATAGGCCACAAGGAGCGCCCGCCGTTCGGCGGACATCGTGTCGGGCATCGTCAGGACAAGGCGGTAGCCCCGGACAGCACAGACGAGGGCCAGGCCGATCCCCGTGTTGCCCGAGGTGGGCTCGACGACCGTGCCGCCTGGCCGGAGGGTCCCGTGGGCCTCGGCCTCCTCGATCATCGCCAGGGCGATCCTGTCCTTGACCGAGCCTCCCGGGTTGCGGGCCTCCAGCTTCCCCAGGAGCGTGCCGGTAAGACCCACCGTCAGGCGATCCAGCCGCACGAGTGGGGACTCTCCGATCAGCTGGGTCACAGCATAGGACATCATCCGTACCTCCTGGAGACGTGACGCCGCGCACGGAGCGGGCCCTTCCGTGGGCAGCGGCCGTTCAAAGTGAGGGTAAGCAGAAGGTCAAGCTGGGCTGCGCGGGGCTCGAGCGACACACATGGAGCGAGGACAAAGGCGACCACCTACGCTTTGCATGTGAACTTCCCTCATCAAGCTCACCCCCAACTCTCGCGGATGGGCCACCTTACGCTCAAGCAGGCTCCCTGTCAACGAGCGCTGCGCAAGTCATCGATCTTCTCGGGGACGAACAGAGCGGGGATTCCCCCTGTGTGGAGGAACACCACGATCTCGTCGCGGCCCCACATCCCTTGGCGCGCGAGATCGATGAGCCCCGCCATCGCCTTTCCTGTGTAGACGGGGTCAAGGATCAGGCCCTCGAGCCGTGCTGTGAGCCTGACAGCCTCAGCCATCTCTGACGTCGGCAGGCCATAGCCCGGCCCGACATATGCGTCGTAGATCAGGATCTCGTGCTCGGGTTCAGCTCGGCCGAGGAACGCGTACGCCTCGCCTAGCCCCTCGCAGATGCGGGGGACCAGCCGTGCGCCCGCCCGCGAGACGCTGATCCCCGCCACGCGCACCTCCCCACCACAGTAGAGCTCACTGCCGAGAATAAGGCCACCCTGCGTGCTGGTGGTGCCGCAGGCGCTGACGATCCAGTTCGGAGACAGGTTGATCTCGTGCAGTTGCCAGACGAGCTCCTGAACGCACGGGGCATACCCCAGCGCCCCGTGGAGCGCACGGCACCCGTTGGGGATGACGTACGGTCGCTCGCCGGCGTGCTCGAGTTCCTGCTGCAGCGCTTCGACCGCCATGCCCACCGGGCCAGGCCGCTCGGGGGGCTCCTTCTGATCGGGGCCCCTTGGCACGAACCGTAACGAGGCCACATCAAGGATCTCGTCCAGGAAAAGGTTCCCGCTCGGGGCCGCAGGTTCGTCGCCGGCCAGCACGAGGTGGCACGGCAGCCCCACCACGGCGCAAGCCGCTGCGGTAAGCCGGCAGTGGTTGCTCTGCACCGCGCCGCTTGTGATCACACAGGTAGCACCAAATTCCTCGGCCTCGGCCAGCGCATACTCGAGCTTGCGCAGCTTGTTTCCCCCAAGCGCGAGGCCCGTGAGGTCGTCACGCTTGACGAACAGGCGCGGTCCTCCCAGCTCCCGGGACAACGCCGGGAGTTCCTGCAAGGGACTGGGGAGCAGCGCCAGTCGCTTCCGCCTCACCTCTCCAATCTGCATTCAAGCCCTCCTCGGCCGGCCATCAGCCCGGCCCGGCCAGTGTACAGACTGACCTCTCCGTCCTCATCGCGCCCGAAGAGAGCCCCGACGCGCGTTCCCAGACACGCTCGAACAGCACCTGAAGCTGGGCAGCGACCTCCGGCACGTCGAGCAGGACCACGCCAGCCTCTGCGTGGCGGGCCAGCGAGTAGTAGGACCAGTTGGCAGAAGTCACGACCACGTGGCGCCCGTCGAGGATCAGGCACTTGGCGTGCATCGTCTCCCCTGGCCGGTCGAGGCGTGCGTCCACCCCAGAAAGGAACAGGTAGGCCGCGGCTTCCCGGTTGGCGCGCACGGTCGTCTCGTCCATGAAGTCCTCGCCGCCCTCGAGCACGACGCGCACGTGGACACCACGCCCCGCCGCGCCGCTAAGCGCATCGACCAGTCGGTTCGAGGGGCTGTCCCAGGCAGCTGGGTACCGGGCCATCCTGTAGAGCAGCGCCTCCACGGTGAACTCTGCACCGGCGATGAGGTCGGACAAAACCTCCACGTGGAGTTCGCTTCGAGGGGGCTGAGGGAGCGGGATCATCGACGGTCTGGGCCAGGGTGGGGGCGAGAGCTCGACCTCGATCGGACCCTCTCCTTCCCAGAGGAGCTCGAACAGATCCGAGAAATGCGCCGCGAGCTCCTCGCATTCGATCAGAAGATCGACCTGAACGCTTTCCAGTAGCGCGTTCCACGTCCAATGGCTCGACCCGACGAGCACCCAACGGCCGTCTACGACCAGCGCCTTGGCGTGGAGCGAAGCATCGGGGTCGTGCCACCAGCGGAACTGGCCACCTGCCTCTTCTAGAAGCTCACGTGCGCGCTGCTGTGAGGGCCAGGGATCGCGCCAGAGGTTCACGAGTGCGCGGACCTCCAATCCTCGCGCCGCCGCGACGGCGAGCGCGGCCGCAGGGGCGCTGGCAGGCTCCTCGGGCCCGTAGTAGCGAAGATCGGAGATCATGACGAGCACCTCGGACTCGGCCCGCTCCAGGAGTGCCACGACCGCTTCGAGGTAGTGAGGGTACCCCGGCTCGGTGGGAAGCGGTGTGATCGTGACCGCACATCCCACGACCCCGACCCAGAACGCAAGCAGCACGGCCAACCCTCGCCGGGCCTTCATGGCGCTTCGAGGTTAGGGGATGTCAGTCTCCGATGCACGCACCAAGCATGCCAAGATCGAGCACGTATCCTCTGCCTAATAGGGCAGCTCATCAGGCCGAACATCTGTGTAGTCAGGCGCAGGATCTTCTGTGAGCTGAACGGCCCGGATCGTCTCCTTACCTTCGATCAGCGCCTTGCATGCCCGGTGCATCCCGTCCATCACCCGCCCATCCTGCGACAGGATGATGGGGTAGCTCAGGTCTGCTTGCAGGATCAGCTTCGCATGGAGAGCAATCCGGCGACAGGTGGGCTCGTCGCCCTCGGTGTCGAACCAGAACGTCTCGTCAAGCTCACGAATCTGTGTTAGCGGCAGGTCGAACGGCTCGCATCCGGATGCGAGCTCTACCAACCGATCGACATCCCAGGCAAGCAACCCGTCAGCGGAACGACGGAAATGATACTGCTTTCGCATCTTCAACACTCCCAGTGGCAGGACCTCAGGCGGGCGCGGTGATGGCGATGCGGCGGCGCTCGCCCTCGAGCAGCGTCAGCTCTACCCAGACAGTCGCCGAGGGAAGAAGCTCGGCGACGCGGTCGGCCCACTCGACAACGGTGATCCCGTCCTCGCTCGGGAGGACCTCCCTCAAGCCGGCTTCGATGAGTTCCCGCGGTTCGCCGATCCGGTAGGCGTCGAGGTGATGAAGCGGAAGCCGGCCGTCGTAGCGACGTGCCAGCACATAGCTCGGCGAGAGGACCGCCTCGGAAACGAACAGCCCTCGAGCCATCCCCTGGACAAACGTGGTCTTGCCGGCCCCAAGATCCCCCACCAGCGCCACCACATCGCCGCAGCGCAGGCGAGCGGCCAGCTCCTCGCCGAGGCGTGCCGTGTCCTCGGGGCTGTCGCTGACAGCAGTTCTTTCCATCTAGGTCCGCAGCCTCACGTCGTGCTGCCTGAGCCGCTCCACGATGCGCCCGATCGCGCCCTCGACCTCTTCTGAGGAGAGCGTCCGCTCGGGATGGCGGAACGTGATCTCGTACGTAAGGCTCCGCACACCCGGTTCCATTCCTTCCCCCTCGTAGAGGTCGTAGAGCACGCACTGCTCGACGAGTGGCTCGGAGCGCACAGCCGCTCGCACAGTCGCCTCCGCGACCTGCCGCGGCGCGACAAGCGAGAGATCGCGCTTGGCGACGGGAAAACTGGGGACGGGGCGCACATCGACCGACTGCACAGCGGAGAGAAGCGGCGCAAGCTCAAGCTCGAACGCGAAGACCCTCCGTCTGCCCGGCAGCTCCGCACACAGTTCCGGCGCCACCTCGCCGATCCAGCCGATGCTCTCACCGTCCAACGTGAGCGCCGCCCGGCGCCCTGGGTGCAGCCGGACGTCCGCGCACGGGGCGACCTCAAGCTCGGGAACGCGCAGGGCCGCAAGAAGCGCATCGAGCAGTCCCTTGGCTTCCTCCAGTTTGTAGATCTCCTTGCCCGCTAGAGGAAGGCCGGAACGTCCGGCGAGCACGACGCCGAGCCGCTCGCGCTCGACGATCTCCTCGCCACGCGAAAGGAACACACGTCCCACTTCGAAGAGGGCTGCCCCAGGGGCCTGCGCCTCGAACGTCGTGCGCACGACCTTCATGAGCCCCGGAAGGAGCGACGCACGCAGCCCTTCCTCGCCGCGTGCCATGGGGTTGCGAATGAGCACCTCGGCTTCCGCTTCCGGCGCGAGGGGCCAGGTGATCGCCTCGTCCAGCCCCAGCGAAGCGCACACGCTGCGTGCCCGGTCTATGTAACGCTCCACATCGTCCTTGCCGCCAAGTGCAGGCGGCACGCGTGGTGGGACGGGGCCAATCCGGTGGAACCCGTATACGCGGGCTACCTCCTCCACGAGGTCGATCTCCCGTTCGAGATCACCCCGCCACCAGGGCACCTCCACAGTCCACCCGTCCAATCCAGGGCGCATCTTGAGGCCCAGCGCCCCAAGAACGCGCGCATTCTCTTCCTCGGAGATCTCCGCACCCACCACTTCGGACACCCGACCGCGCCGCAGCTTCACGATGCGCCGATCCGCGGGGCGCGGGTAGGCATCCTCCTCACCAGAAGCGATCACCCCTCCCCCGAGCTCGGCCAACAGGGCGCAGCAGCGCCGTGACGCCCGATCGGCCGCTTCAGGAGAAAGGCCGCGTTCGAAGCGAAGCGACGCCTCGCTTCGCAGCCCAACCGCCCTCGCAGAACGGCGCACGCAGATCGGGTCGAAGCACGCCGCCTCGAGGACGAGCGACGACGACTGGGCCCCCATCTCGGTCGCCTCCCCTCCCATCACCCCCGCAAGCGCAATCGGCGCGTCATCGGCGGTGATGAGCAGCACCTCCGGCCCAAGCTCTCGTTCGACACCGTCCAGGGTGCGCAACCGCTCCCCCTGTCGGGCACGCCGCACACCGATACGTCTCCCCGGAAGGCGTTCCCGGTCGAACGCATGCAAGGGATGTCCAAGCTCAAGCATCGTGTAGTTGGTGATGTCCACCACGAGCGACACGGGCCGCATGCCGGCCTTGGTCAGTCGCGCGGCCATCCACAGCGGCGCGTGCCCGTCCGAGAGGCCACGAATCACCCGCGCGATGTACCGAGGGCACTCCTCCGGCACCTCGACAACGAGCTCCAAGAACTCCGCCGCAGCCGGTGAACTTTCCGGATAGTCGAGCAGGGGCTCACGCAGCGGCCGGTCCAGGAGGACGGCCACCTCCCGCGCCACGCCGTGGAGGCCAAGAAGATCAGGGCGGTTGGAGGTGATCTTGAGGTCGAACACCGTATCCGGTGCCTCAAGCAGTTCGGACAGAGTCTGGCCGGGCAGCAATCCCTCCGGAAGCTCCCACAGGCCTTCTGAACGAGCCTCAAGCCCCAGTTCAGCGCGGGAAAGCAGCATCCCGCAGCTGTCCACTCCACGCAACTTGGTGCGCGTCACCTCGCCGCCCGGCAGCTGTGCCCCAGGCAAGGCGAACGGTGCCATCAGCCCAGGTCGCACGTTGGGGGCCCCACAGACGACCTGTGGGGAGCCTCCCTCGCCACTTCCAGCCTGGACCTGGCATACCCTCAGTCGGTCTGCGTTGGGATGCTCCTCCACAGACAGAACCCGGCCCACGACCACACCGGGGTAGTCCTGCACCGCCTCGACCGACTCGACCTCGATGCCCGCCAGCGTCAAGCGCTCAGCGAGTTCGACATCGCCGATGTCGTTCGTGTCCACATACTCGTTCAACCATCGTTTGGATACTCGCATGCCGTCACGTCTCCTGCGGGCTACATCCCGAACCCGAGGTAGATCACCCCGGGCCCGCTCGGGGAAATCGGCCACGCCGCCCCCAGAACCAGATAAAGGCGCATCAACCCCCCCAGAGCATCCAACCCGATCCACAGCTCGCCACCCGCCTCGAGGTAGAGCGGTGCGGTGCTCCAGTCGCCCGGCTCGTCCCACACCTTTCCGGCCGTCGCATACCCCCGACCGAGAACCTGGTCGACAAGCGCAATGCCTCCGAGCATGTAGTCGGGCTCAGCCTCGGGGAGCCACAGGGAAGCAGTAACGGAGCCTGTGTTGCGTCCGATCGGCGCCGGAGGCGCGATGGGGGACGTCCCGATGCTGTTGAACTCCGAGAGACGGAACTTGAACGGGTCGGGTAGCCCCTCATCGGCCATCCCCCCGCGCGCGATGAACTGCAGGTAGGTGTGCGGCCACAACCGCGTTTCGGTGAGTGCTGCGCCCACAACACGGCCCCCGTAGCCGGAAAGATAGAGAAGCGAACCCGCAAAGGCCTCCCCACGCCTGATGAGGTCCTGCCACTGTGCCGAGAGCTCAAAGGCGAGCGTCGGCATCCGGGCCACGGTGAGCGTGAGGTCCCCCGAGTGCGTCCAGTAGGTCCCCGTGGAGCCCAGAGCGGGGGTCGACCAGAGGTGCCGTGTGAACGACACCTGGCCGACGAGCGTGTCCGTCACCTGGGCCCAGCCAGACAAGGTTGCCTCTCGCCCGTAGCGGATCCATGCCGCTGCTGCCTGGAACTGCGGATGGATCTCCCATCCAAATCTGTCCAGATAACGAAGCGAGAGCCCTTGCGTCATGGGATCAGCCTCGATCAGATAAGCGTCCAGGGGAAGCTCAGCGCGCTCCATGGCCACCACGAACCTGCGCGGCATGTGGTTGTTGAGCCGGTCGACATCGAGCACATGGTGATCGGGATCTAGCGAGACGCGGCGAACCGGAAAGTCCGTCTCGAAGACGATCACATGCTCGTCGGGGTCGTCAGGCCCCCAGACGACACGCGCCCGCTCGCCCTCGGCTCCCCGTGCCTCAACGACCACCGGGAGAAACCCCCTTCCAGCACGGGAGACATGCGCCTCCGTCACATGGAGTTCCCCGTCACGTGCCCGGACAAGGCGGTCCACCCGGTAGTCGGCCCAGGCATCGCCCCACACCCAGTGGTCGAAGAAGTCCGACAGCTCCTGCTCCGACGTCTCCTCGACCAGCCCCTGAAAGGCGTCCACCGTGAGCCACGCACCTCGGAACCTCTCGTGTGCAAGCTGCAGGGCTTCATCCAACGCTTCCTCCCCCACCAGCCCTCCCAGCGCCCGCAGGACGAGGTACCCCTTCTCGTACAGCCTCACGCCGCTGGCCTGGAGATAATCGACTTCGGAGGTCGGCTTGACGATGGCCTCGTCGAAGCCGAGGAACACCGTGCTCAGATAGGGTAGTTCCACGAGATGCTCTCGCAGGTTGACGAACCCGATCATGGAGTTGACCATGGCCGCCCCCAGCCCCGGCCGCTCCATCTTGAAGACATTGCCACCCTCCTCGCCGTACCGGTCCTCGTACCAGCGGACGGCCAAATAGTGACTGAACGCCTCCGAGAGCCAGTTCTCCGCGTCGAGGTCCACCCCGATGCCCAGGCCCCACCACTGATGGGCGAGTTCATGGGCGAGGATGAACCGCCCGTACCTGCTCATTACACCCGGCGCGGTCAGATCTGCCCGCCGGAACAGCCACTGCGGCATGCAGGCCACACCATCGGCAGCGTACGCGATCCCCACTTGGGAGGGATGCTCGACAAGCAGGATTCGCTCGAACGGATACGGGCCGTAGCGCTCTCCGTAGTAGGTAAGGATCTCCTCGACGTACGAGCCCATAGCCCGTAGCTTGTCCTCGTGGTCGGCCAGGGCGGCAACCTCGATGTCGACCGACCTTGAAGGCAGCACCGCCGAGGTATACGTGCCCTCCGGGGCGAAGAGAAGCATCACCGACCGTACAGGCTGGCCGAACGTGGTTCCGTAGATCACCAAGTCCTCTTCCTCCCAACGTTCGACAGTGCCCGGCAGTATGGCCTCCCACCCTTCAGGAAGGGCGAGTCGGACGTGGTAGTCATGCGCGAGCATCACGTGCGGCCAGTACTCGCCGTCGGCAGGAAGCACAGGCATCGGATGCCAGCCAAACCTCCACTGGTAGATCCTGCCGATGCGTCCCGGCTCACCATAGCGAAGGTGAGGAAAGCGTGTACGGAACTCGATCTTCAGTTTTCCCGGCGTCGCAGGAAGATCGATGCGCAACAGGCCATCCTGCAACGAGTACGTCTGGGTGGTCTTCGCAGCAGGCAAGAGCGCGTATTCGAGCTCTGTTACGTCCTCGCCGTTCACCCAGGACACCGCGTCGATCTCCGTCCAGGCCGGATCGAAGCCCCAGGCATACCTCTGATCGATGGCCCGCCCGCCTAGATAGGGATTCGGCTCTCGATCGAGGTTCGCCGGGAGCGAGAACCATGCTACCGCAGGCGTCTCCTCCCAAGCGATGACCTGAACACCGTACAACACATGAGTCTCAGGATCGAACCGCACGTCGATCTCGTGCTGGGCCGTCGCGGAGACGGCGAACAAAAAAAGAACTGCGCTGAGAGACTTCAGCTTGCGCATCGGGTACCCCCTCACTCGTCGTACATGTCGGCTTCCTTGGGGAGCACGGTGATCCTCACAGAGAGGATCTCTCGCTCCGTGGCCTCCTCGACCTCGAACACCGCACGCCCCAGGCGCACGCGCGCTCCGGGTTCAGGGATGTCGCCAAGCTCCTCCAAGATCAACCCGGCCACGGTTACCGCTTCGTTGTCCGAGAGCTCCAGATCCAACATGTGATCGACCACCCGTACCTCGGCATCACCGTCGACGATGGCCTCGGTGGCCGAAAGCCGCCTTATCAGCTTACCTGTTCTGGGCTCGTCGAACTCGTCTTCAATCTCCCCCACGATCTCCTCGAGGATGTCCTCCAGGGTGACGATCCCGGCCACGCCACCGTACTCGTCCACCACCACCGCCATGTGAACCCGCTCGCGCTGGAACTCCCCAAGGAGCATGTTGCTCGGCTTGGTCACCGGGGCGTAGTAGACAGGGCGCAGGATATCGCGCAGCTCCCGGAGGCCTTCCTCCCCGTTGGCCATCAGCGACAGCAGATCCTTGACGTACAGAAGGCCCAGCACGTTGTCTCGGTCGTTCTCGTAGACAGGGTAACGGGAGTGCCCGTCCTCGATGACGAACTTGAGCACGTCCTCAAGGGGTGTGTTCACCTCGATGGCCTGCATGTCCGTGCGGGGGACCATGACGTCCTCCGCGGTCGTCTCGTCGAGCGCCAGCACCCGTCGGATCATGTCTCCGTCTTGTGCGGCGATCACACCCCGTTCTTCCCCCTGCTCGATCAGCGTGATGAGGTGATCCTCGGACACGCCCGACTCCTCGCGCACAAGCACGCGGTCGCCCAGCGGCCGCAGGATGAGCGCGGAGATCCGGCGGAGGCCTGCCACCAGCGGATGCAACCATGAGGTCAGCCGCCACACCGTCCCCACCACGGCCAAGGTCACGCCCTCGGCCCGGTTCTTGGCCACGGTCTTGGGCGTGATCTCACCGAAGATGAGCAGCGTTGCGGTCATGATCACCGTGGTAATGAGCGCCGAGACGTATTGAGACAACCCCGCCGGGAGCAGGCGCAAGAACAGAAGCGTAGCCATCGCCGACGCGCCCACGTTCACCAGGTTGTTCAAGATGAGTAGGCATGTGATGAAGTCGTTCGGCTCACTCAGCAGGTGCTCGAGCGCACGCTTCTTCTTGGGATGACGATCGATCAGATGGCGAACACGCAGCTCCGACAATGACGTGACTGCGGTCTCCGAGCCTGAGAAGTACGCTGAAAGCAGAAGCAGAAGGAACAGTATCAGACCTTGCGATCCTGTTGTCACTCTCTCGTTCACCTCGATAACAGCACGTACAGATGGCGATTATAGCGAGCTCGACACAGGCCAACCAGCCTCGGCACACGGGGTTCTGCCCACCGCCGGTGGGTCAGATGGCGATCGCCTGGCGCAGCCGCTCGATGAGCCGCCGCCCGCGCTGCACAAGCCTGCAAGAGACCCCCAGAGCGAGCCCCGCCAGGATCCAGTTGATCAGGCATCCTGTGGCCCCAAGAGCGAGAGAGGTCAACCCGACCATGATCGCGACCAGGAGCACAAGCGCCACGGTGACCAGCCCGAGCCCGGCCGCGGGGATCGTCAACAAGAGCGCCACCAACGCCGTCAAGGACGCCATCAGACTCTCCTGACCATCTCCTCCAACGGCCGCCGCTGGCCCGCCTTGGGCGTCTCGCTCGGGTATCCGATCGGAAGAAGCAGCATCAACTCCTCGCTCTCTGATGCGCCGATCAGCCGCTCGACTTCCGGGTCGCGCGTGCGGCCGATCCAACAGGCCCCTAGGCCAAGGGCGTGCGCGGCAAGCAACATGTTCTGCGCACACGCTCCGATGCCTTGCGCATCCTTGGTGGCGTCATAACCGGCGTTCTTGTCGAGCAACACGGCGATCGTCACGGGGGCGGAACGCACCATGTTGCCCTGCGTCACGAGCCGGCCCAGTTCCTCGCGAGCCTCGGGCGAGGTGACTACGACGAACCGCCACGGTTGGGTGTTCTTGCCCGACGGGGCCCACCGGCCCGCGTCAAGCACTTCCTCCAGCACGTCCGGCGCGATAGCATCGGGACGGAACGCCCGCACGGTGCGACGAGTGCGAATGGCTTCCAGCAACGGGTTCTTCGACATGTCCATGGCACACCATTATAGCGCACCCCTCATGGCCGAGTCGCTCTCTCTTCGTCATCTGCCCAGGAACGGGCAAGCTCTTCGACCTCGGCGCGCGCAAGTGTTCTTCCTGTGTGCGGAAGCTCGTGGCCGATCCAGGCAGACGCCCAGAGCAGGCGCTCGTAGGTGATCGCACCGGGGGAGGCTAGGTCCAGCTCATCACGTTCGAGATCCCAGTGCGCGATCACCACCTCAGGTGGAAGCCAGGGGCGCACAGTCAGCTCCGCCCGCGCCTCTAGCCCGAGCTCAGGAGCCTTCACTTCGAACACGCCCGTCCCCAGGAAACCCTCCGGCACCACGACACTCCAGCATCCTCGGCGGGCCGCCGAGATCGGAAGCCGCTCGATCGTCCAGCCATCGGGCGCGGTCAGCGAGAGTTGGGGAAGGATCGCTCCAGGAAATATCACTCCAGCCGTCAGCGTCACCGTGCTTCCCGGCAACGCATGGGTTGACGAGGCATCCGCACTGAGCGCCACCAGGCTCAGGAGCGTGCGCTTCCCTTGGCGGAGATCGACCTGTCGCTCCATGGGATCTGTCTTCGCCGGGACCCACGCCGCGGCTCGGTAGGAACCCGGAGCGAGCACGAACCAGGCACGCCCGAGGGCATCGGTCAGCCGAACCTGCCCTCCCACCGAGATCTCCGCCCCAAGCTCCGCTTCCACCTTGAGCAAGGCACGATCGTCGGCCACCCGCAAGATGGAGACGCAGGCTCCCCCGGGGGCGCACACCTGCCAGATCCCCAAAGGGGCATCGGCGGGAAGCTCAGTCGACCATGTGTAACCCTCACGACTCTGTTGAACGTCCCAGACACTCCGGTACAGCTCGCCTTGGAATCGGACCTCCGGCGCGCACTCCCGGTCCATGCGCACCGTCACCGGCTCGGACGCGAAGTAGACCACGTGCACAGGCTCGAAAGCGACGGCCTGCACCCCTTGCAGCAGGACCATCACCGCAAGCCCTATGCCGCGCATCACCGGATGGGCAGGGTACGATGGGTATGGTTATGGTGACACGTGGGATCCTTGTACTGCACGTAGATGACATCCCCTGGGCCCGCGTTCAACCCACATGGCGTCAGAGGGGCGCTCTGGAACACCCCACGTTCTCTCTCGACCGGAGCAAGTTCGAGCTCCATCACCTGTGTGCCTCCGAGTCGCCCAACCAGCACACGTGGGGCAGGATCCCCATGCACATGCTCGAGGCGTACGCGGAGGGGGGAGCTTAGCGACCACGGCGTATCGGCAGGCCTTTCCATGTCAGCCGGCACAAAACTCACGGAGGCGCGAGGGATGATCTCGTAGTCGATCCAGGCTGTTCCCCATGCGATCCCCGTACGCACCTGCACGGTCACGATCGTTGGGGGATGTGCCCTGAAGCCGCCGAGCCGCAGACAAGCGCCGTCATGCGCTTCGAGCTGTGCCCCTATGTACCAGCGGACCTCGTCGAACGACTCCGGCTTGCGGACGCAGAGATCCCCCTTGCAGTCGACCGGAAGCACGAGGTCTTCGTGCGAGAGCAGGACCGTAAGCGGTTCCACGGCCCTGACGAGCTCTTGGTCACCGTAGTGTAGCGCAAGCTCGATGCCCGAGTGCCAGACGACATCAGCAAGGATGCCTCCTTGAAGATCCGAGAGGACAACCCGCAGTTCGACGCCATCCGGCACGATGTCAAGGCGAACCGGGCAGGTGAACCGACCGCTCGTGGCGCCTGCCTCCTGCAGTGTCACATAGAACGCCTCGCTCCCCAAGACCCCGAGCACACGGACCTCGTCATGGCCGCAGGTGGTGTCCTCCTGGGCGTCATGAACTTCGATCAGATGGATCCCCGTGCGAAGGGCTCTGTCAGCCGGAGAGTCAGAGGCGAACTCCTCCCCTGCGCGGAGTGCCAGCACAGGTTCCCCCGGACGCGGGGTGCGAGGCCCCACTACAACCGCAGTCGATAGCCCCCCACCAAGCGTCGTCGCCGCAACGAGCGTGTGCCCGGCCTCGACGACCAGCTCGATGCCGGCCGGGTAGTCGGTGCACCGGCATGTCCGCCGCGCCGCGATCGACTCCGTGATCAGCTGGTCTCCCTCGCGTCTCAGCGCGACTCTGATCACCTCATCGGTGTCCAGATTCAGCAGCGTGATCTGGCCGATTCCTTCTACCCCTTCTAAGACTACGACAAACGCCCCGTCTATACGTGGGATGGGCTCAAACGTGATCTCCGCGGCAATCGCCGGCACAATGCACAACGCCAGTACAGCTAGCAGCACGTTCCTCATCTTCGCCTCCCGGAGTTTCCATTATACGGCGGCGTGCCATCGTGGGATCGGCAACGCGGCATAGCAGGCATTACATGGACGTTCCTGTGAAACACTTTGCTGAAGGCGTCAAGCCATTCCGTGTCGAAATCTCTCTCAGAGGCGCGAGGACCAGAAGTAGCCGTTCATGGGGCCGAATCGCCCCAGCGGCCAGATGCGGAAGAACGGGGCCCCGATGAGCTCCTCCACCGGCACGAAACCCCAGTAGCGCGAGTCGTACGAGTCGCGCGTGTTGTCGCCGAGCACGAAGTAATGGCCCTCGGGGACCTCAGTAGGGCGCACACCGTAGCGCATCCCGGCGTCCCCTGTCCAGTAGGAGAGCCCAAGCTCAGCCACGTCCTCCAAGATTACGCCGTCCAAGAGCACGTTGCCGCCCTCGAGGTGCACCGTCTGCCCCCCCACTGCGATCAGCCGCTTCACGTAGCGCACACGCCGCGCCGAATGGGCGATCCCCAGCGACCGCAGTTCGGACGCGTCAGCGGGCACACGCACGGCCGTCTCCACGAATCTACCCTGGCGCAGCAGAACCATGGAGAGCTCGCCCCCGCGCGCGGCTTCGATGCGCCGCGCCACGGTGAGCATGCTGGCGACAGGCTCACCCTCCAGCGTGCGTATCACGTCGCCTGGAAGGATCCCCGCCTGAGATGCCGCTGTTCCCCTCTCGACCGACTGCACGCGCAGCTCCTCCAGGAACCAGAACACGATGATGTCGCCCACGTCCGGCTCGGTGAAGTAGTAAGAGATCCGGTCGACGAAGAACGAATCCCCCGGGAGGACAGAAGGGATCATCGATCCGGTGGGCACACTCATGCGCACCGTCACAAACGAGATGATCAGGAAAGCCGCGACGCCGGCGAAGACCAGGGTCTCCAGCCACCCCAGCGCCCACTCGCCCCGAGGCGAGAGCCGGACGCCGCGCCTCCGGAGCAGCCGCACGATCCAGGGCGGCTTGGGCTCCTTCTTGCGGCGCCGGAAAGGCCAGGGGCGTCTCTTCATCCTATCTTATGGAGGCGTGTCACCCGACGCAGCCAGTAGGGGCGCGCCTGGCGGATGCTGTTGCGCCTGACCACCTCGATGCGCTCGATCTTGTGGTGGAGCGGGAAGGTGCGTTCCACTCCCACGCCCGCCGCGATCTTGCGGACGGTGACCATCTTGCGGGCCCCGCCACCCGAACGTCTCAGCACCACGCCTTCGAACGGCTGAAGTCGCTCCCGTGTCCCCTCGGATATCCGCTCGTAGACACGTATGATATCTCCCGGCTCGAACTCCGGAATCTCGAGAGCCGCCTCCGGCTCCACCGCACGAATCAGATCATCCATCCCTGGCATCGTCTTCTCCTTTTAGCCGGTCCAATATGATGGCCACCGCTGCGCGCACAGACAGGTGGTTATAGCCCACAGCAGCACGCACCGGCGGCAGCAGCCCGTCACAGGCCTCTAGAAGCTCGTTGGCCATGCCATGCCCGGTCCCGAAACACACGAGCACCGGGCGGCACCGGAGCATCTGTGTGGCCTCGGGCCAGCCCACCGAGCGATAGGGTAAACCACCACGGGCACTCGTGCCAAGCACCAGAGGCTCGGTCCCCTCGAGCCGCGCGACTTCATCGAAGCAGTCAGCAAGATCCTCGCAGATGTGTACGAGTTCCATGGCCTGACGCCGGGTGGAGGTTTCCTCCTCAGTAAGCCAGAAGTCCCGCAGTGTGGTGGCGATCGCCCTCTGACTGGCCATCGGCGTGGCGATGAAATATCGGCGTGCCCCGTAGGTCCGCGCCGTGCGTGCGATGTCTGGCACATCCATCGAGGTGAGCGCGGTGGCCACGATCTCGCCCCGCCGGTTCAGCATGGGGAAGTGCAACAACGCGACATAGAGACTCATGGTACGACGACGGAGCGCACACCGCGCACAAGATACGTCGGAACGTGGAGGGCTAGCTTCTCCCGAACGCCGCAGACAAGCTCCTCCCGAACGTCGCAGACAAGCTGCGACGCTACAGGTTCAGGTTGCTGAACACCGCATCCGGGCATGCGGGGTCGGAACCACCCTCCGCCGCTGGCCTCCACGATGCGCCTCACACTTCTCCTTCCGTTGCGCTCTTGGGCAACTCTGCACGCGGAGACACAAGGCCGAGAAGTTCCGGGCGGTTGCGCAACGTCTTCTGCCATGCTTGCACGGCACGCCAACGCCGGATCTTGGCGTGATCGCCCGAGAGCAGCACCTCCGGCACGCCGCGACCTTCGAACGTGCGCGGTCGCGTGTACTGAGGATAGCCCAGCAGCGGTCCGGCGTAGAACGAGTCCGTAGCCGCCGACGCATGCCGGCCGACCACCCCGGGCACCATCCGCGCAACACACTCCAGCACTACCGAGGCGGCCACCTCTCCACCGGCCAGGACGTAGTCGCCGATGGAGAGCTCTAGATCGCACCCCTCCGTGACGCGTTCGTCCACACCCTCGTAGCGGCCGCACAGGAGCGTGAGGGCACGCTGGCGTGCCATTTGTCGCGCCAGATCCTGCGTGAGCAGCTTGCCTTGTGCGGAAAGGAGTACCACGTACGGCTTGCGCCCTACCTCACGTGTCAGGGCATCGACAGCCCGCGCGAACGGCTCGGGTCGCATCACCATCCCCGCCCCACCCCCGAAGGGGCGGTCGTCCGCAAGGCCCTGGGCGTCCTGCACAAAAGCCCGTATATCGTGCGTGTGCACGTCGATCAAGCCCCGCTGCTGGGCCGCCCACAGCACACCCTCCCTGACGAACGCTTCCACCATGCTGGGGTGGAGCGAGACAATGTCCAATCTCATTCGAGATCCACCAGGACCTGGCAACCAAGGCGTTCGACGATGTGTTCCAAGAACTCGACCACGGCCTCCGCATCGCGCGGGCGCAGAGCGCCGCGCCCTCCGGGCCTCAGGACGAGCAGCTGCAACGTGGGTGTCCAGATGTGATCCACCTTCGCCTGGTCGGGCGAGGGGACCACAGCACGGAGCACGAGCAGCGCGAGGTCAGCTAGCTTCTTCTCTGCCTGCAGGTGCGTAGCGCTGCTCATGCCATGCCTGCATGACCCCAAGTCGGGAGAGAAGACGGCGGGATGCTGGCGTCGGCTGAGCACCCTTGCCCAACCACTCGAGCGCCGCGTCGCGATCCACGTTGACCTCGGCCGGCTCGCTGTGAGGGAAGTAGTGCCCGATCTCCGCCACCGACCGACCATCACGCTTCGCGGCGCTCTCCACCACCACGATACGGAAGCTCGCCTGCTTCTTCTTGCCTGTACGCTTGAGTCTGATCTTCAACGCCATACCATCACCCCAAACCGAGATTCTCGAACCCTGGCGGCATCCGCCGGCGACCGAGTTGCCGGGCCAGCCGAACGGCCCCCTCGTACTGGGCAAGAAGGCGGTTGACCTCCTGGACGGATGTGCCGGAGCCGCGCGCGATGCGTCGCTTGCGGCTGGCCCCGATTATATTGGGATTTCGTCGCTCCTCAACCGTCATCGACTGGAGGATCGCCCGGGACCGTCGCACACCACGCTCCAGCTCATCATCATCCGCCTGCGCCTTGAACCCCGGGATACGTGAGAGGAACTGCGAGATCGGCCCCGCGCGCTGCACAGACTCCAACTGCTGGAGGAAGTCATCGAGCGTAAGCGAGCCCTCCCGAACCTTGGCCGCTTCCACCTGCGGGATGCCCACATCCGTCATCTGCTCGGCGAGTCCCTGCAGGTCGCCTAGGCCCAAGATGCGATCCGCCATGCGCTCGGGATGGAAGGACTCCAGGTCCTCGGGACGTTCCCCCATGCCGACGAACAGGACAGGCCTCCCGGTGCGAGCAGGCACGGAGAGGGCCGCCCCGCCGCGAGCGTCGCCGTCGAGCTTGCTGAGCACGACGCCCGTCACCCCAAGCGGCAAGAACGCCTCAGCGATGTGCGCCGCTTCCTGACCGACCAGGGCGTCCAGCACAAGAAGCGTGTCGCCAGCAGAGAGAGCTTCCGCCAGCTCGCTCAGGGCAGGGGGGGGCGACTCACCCGGGGGGACACCCGAGGTGTCGACGATCACCACATCCCACAGAGCCTTCTTGGCCTCCGCGCGGACCGACATGGTCTCGCTCAGCGGATCCCGTGTGGCATCACGGAATGCCACCCCCAGTCGCTCCGCGTGGGACCTGAGTTGATCGGCCGCCGCCGACCTGCGAGGGTCAGCACAGACCAGCGCCACCGACTTACCCCTCTTCTTGAGCATGTGGCCAAGTTTGGCCACGGTGGTCGTCTTGCCCCCGCCGGCGGGCCCCACCACAAGGATGCCCGCAGGCCGCCCGGTGAGGTGGAGCGCCTGTCGTTGCCCGCCCATCACCCGGGCGAGGCACTCGCGTACCACGCCCACAAGCTGCTGTCCTGGACTCAGTGATCCGAGCACACGCTTGCCGGTGGCCTCGCGTTCGATATCCGCAAGGATCTCCTTGACCGCCTGGTAATGCACATCGGCGGCCAGGAGCGCCAGGCGGATCTCCCGCAAGCCCGCCCGGACGTCGGCCTCGGTAAGATAGCCTTGCCCTTTGAGCTTCTGGAAAACCTGGGTCAGTCGCTGCGTGAGAGATTCGAACACGCTAGGAGTCTACGGAGACTAGGCGATGCGCTCAAGGAAGTCCGTGGTCATCCTCCCGGCAGCAAAGTCGGGATGGGAGACGACCTCTGTGAGGAGCTCCTTGTTCGTGGTGACACCGTGGATGCGGAACCGTCGCAGGGCCCCGTACATGCGGATGCGCGCTTCCTCGCGGGTCTCTCCGTAGGTGATCAACTTGGCGAGCAGGGGATCGTAGTAGGGGAGCACCGGCATCCCTTGGTACATGGCCGTGTCCAAGCGCACACCCATTCCGCCGGGAAGATGATCGATGCAGACCCGCCCCGAGGAGGGCAGGAACCCGCGCGCGGGGTCCTCGGCGTTGATGCGGCACTCGATCGCATGTCCCCAGAACTCGATCTGAGACTGGGTATAGCCAAGGGCCTCTCCCTGTGTGATCCGGAGCTGTTCTTGGACCAGATTGTGGCCGACCAGCACCTCCGAGACCGGGTGCTCGACCTGGATACGGGCGTTGATCTCGATGAAGTAGAACGTGCCGTTGTCGACGAGAAACTCGACCGTGCCGATACCGATGTACGCCAGCGCCCGGGCTGCCTCCACCCCAGCCTCTGCCAGGCGCCGCCGTTGCACCGCGGTGAGCCCCGGTGCAGGCGACTCCTCGACCAGCTTCTGATGCCGGCGCTGCACGGTGCAGTCTCGTGTCCCCCAATGGACCACGTTGCCGCTTTGGTCGGCGAGTATCTGCACTTCCACGTGCCTTGGCGAGGGCACGAAGCGCTCGAGAAAGACACGCCCATCCCCGAACGCAGCCGAAGCCTCCTCTTGAGCACGCCTAAAGGCATCGGCGAGCTCGACCTCGGCCCGAACCACCCGGATACCCCGTCCTCCACCGCCCGCTACCGCTTTGAGGAGTAGCGGGTAGCCCACCGCCCGCGCCGCCTCGGCGAGCGCAGCTATGTCCTTGAGCGGCTCGGAGCCCTCAAGCACGGGGATCCCTGCCTCAGCCACGCGTCGTTTGGCCTCCGCTTTGTCGCCCGCCACCGCCAGCACATGTGCGGGCGGGCCGACAAACGTGATCCCGTGCTCACGGCAGACATCGGCGAGGTCCACGCTCTCGGAGAGGAAACCGTATCCGGGGTGCAGTGCATCGGCACCCGTGGTCTCACAGGCCGCCATCAGAGTGGGCGTGGATAGGTACGACCGGCTCGGTTCCGCCGGCCCTATGCAGACAGCCTCCGGGGCCTCGCGCACATGGAGCGCGTTGCGCTCCACATCAGAGTACACAGCGACAGCGGACAGGCCTGTCTCCCTGCACGCGTCGATGATGCGCAGGGCGATCTCGTCACGGTTTGCAATCAGGACCTTTTCCAACTCACTCCACGCGCACGCGGAACAGGGGTTGCCCGTACTCCACGGGCTTCCCGTCCTCGACCAAGATTTCCTCCACGGTACACGCCTGATCGGCCCGCACTTCGTTCATCACCTTCATCGCCTCGACGATGCACATCACCTTGCCCGGTTCCACCCGCTCCCCCACCTCGACGAACGGCGGCCCACCGGGCGACGGTCCCCTCCAGAACGTGCCCACCACCGGAGAGCGCACAAGCAGCGCCTCGGTCGTCTCTTGGACCGAGGCCACAGGCACGGATGCCGCGGCGCGGCGCAGCGTGATCCTCCGGCCGTCCTCCTCCCAGATGGTCAGCTCGGACAGGCCTTCCTCTCGTAGCAGGGCGCATAACTTGCGAAGCTCGTCCAGATCCAAGGCTCCCTCCCTTCTTGGCTATTGTACGGGCCACGCTCCTCCGGTGCCCTCAACGCATGCCGCGCACCAGGCTCCGCACGAGCATCAGCACAGGGATGATCTCCAGCCGTCCGACCCACATGCTGAAGGACAGGATGAGCTTGGCAGGCGTGGGCATGGCGGGGTTGGTGATTCCCACTGAGAGCCCCACGTTGCCCTGGGCCGAGGCGACCTCGAACAGGACGTCCGCGAGCCCGTGTTCGGGGGGGACGAACTGGGCTAAGGCCAGCACCGCCGCTAGGAAGAAGCCCAGCCACAGGAACGTGATCGTGGAGGCCTCTTCAAGCCTGCGGTAGGCCTCTCCTTCGGCGAACACATGCCCCCCGAGACGGAACGGCACCAGCGCGTCGGCAGGCTTGACCGCCTTTCGAAGGTGCCAACCGACCCCGCGCAGCAAGAGCAGGAACCGCATGACCTTGATCCCCCCCGTCGTAGAGCCGGCTGCTCCACCCACGATCATGCCAAAGGAGAGCATGAGTTTGGCCGCGTCGGACCATGCGACAACCGGGCTCGTCGCGAAACCTGTGCACGTCATCGCCGACACGTACTGGAAGAACCCATGGCGAAATGCCTGGCCTGGCATGAGCTGCGCCAAGGCCTGAAGCGCGACGAGCACCGACCCGCCCACCAGGAACCCCAAGAACCATCGCGTCTGGATGTCACGCAGGTAGTGGCGCGGTCCTCGTTGCACGGCTCGGTGATGCACTACGAAGCTCACCGAACCTGCAATCATGACGAGCATGACCACCAGCTCCAGACCCACGGAGTTGTAGTGTCCTATGGACTCGGGCCACAACGTGAAACCTCCCGTGGCCAGGCCGGTCATCCCGTGGTTCACGGCCTCCCACAGTGGCATGCCCCCCGCCCAGAAGGCCACGACGGCCCCGCCGGTCAGCACCACGAAGATCCACCACATGGTCCGCACGGTCGACACAACCGAGGGATGGATCTTCTCCGTGCGCGCCTCGGCCAGGTACAGACTCATGGTGGTCCTGCCCGGACCGGCCATCACGGTTAGCATGAGGACAATGACGCCCATCCCGCCGATCCATTCGGTGAACGAACGCCACCACTGGAGCGTGCGCGGCAGGAGATCCGGCCGCTCAGCCATGGTGAGGCCGGTGCTCGTGTAGCCGGAAACGGACTCGAAGAACGCGGCGCTGAAGTCCGCATAAGGCAAGGCCTCTCCCCCTGCCTGCAGGACGGACATAAGCCAGAAGGGAAGCGCTCCGACCACGGCGATCAACAGCCAGCCGAGCGCCGCGATCAGGAGCGCGTGCTTGAGCTGCGCCTCTCCGGCGCGGCGAAAGGGGAGGTACAGGAGCAGGCCGAGCCCCATGGCAACCCCCACCGTCAGCCCAAGCGGCCACAGGGCGAAGTGCTCCCCAAACCACAGCGCGACCGGAACCGACAACGCTGCCATGAGGCCCACCATGGGGACGAGGAGGCCGAGGCCTCGCAGGACGATCCTCAGATCACGGGGAAACATGGTTAGCCCGCCAACCGCTCGATCAGTGCGTCGCTCACATGCTCTTTGGTGTAGACCGTAAGACGATCTCCCGGTTCCAGCACGGTCGACCCGACGGGGATCATGAGTTCGCCCGCCCGCTCCAAGGCCGCAAAGAGAATCCCCGACGGGATCAACCCCTCTTCTCCGCACTCCCGAAGCGCCTTACCGACGAGCGGTGACTTGTCGGTGATGACGAGCTTGAACACCTGCGCCCCGCCCGCCATGGTCACGAGGTCGGCAAGCTTCTTCTTCCGGGCAGAGTTGTAGAGCGACTCGGCCACGATCACGTCTGGGTTTTCGATCACGTGCGCCCCCAGTCGGCGAAACAGCTCCGCATGCTCCTTCACGTTGACCACGGACACGATCGAGGGGATGCCCAGGTCTGCCGCTGCGGCGATGACCATCAGGTTCGTCGCATCGTCGTGCGTCGTCGTGATAAGGGCATCGGCGCGTTCGCCGCCCGCCTCACGGATGACCTCGGTGAACGCCGCGTCCGCGTTGATCACCAGCACGTCGTACCGCCGGGTCACGCTCTCGGCCTTACGCGGATCCCGCTCGATAACGGCAACGTTGTGGCGATCCCGCAGGGAGAGGTCGATCAGCGCAGATCCAATGCCGCCTGCGCCCACCACGATTAGGTACATAATCGATCATGGTACAGCCGTCACCCTCGCCCGTCAAAAGGACGAAGGAGAGAACTGAACCCGGGCCGAAGCCAGAGAACGCCTGTCTTGGGGAAACACAGAGCGAGAGGGCGGCTAGAAGCTGGGCGCGTGCTCGAACAGGGCGCAGGCGCTCGTCCAGGTGCGATCGGCGATCTCCTCGACGGACAGAGACAGCAACTCGGCGAGTTCATGTGCCACGAGCCTCACCTTGAGCGGGTCGTTGCGCCTGCCCCGGAAGGGCTGCGGCGGCAGATATGGCGCGTCCGTCTCCAGCAGTAGCCTGGAAAGGGGGACAGCGCGCACAGCCTCCCGCAGGCGGTTGTTCTTGGGGTAGGTGATGGGTCCACCGATCCCCAGATGAAGCCCGAGGGCCACCACCTCGCCCGCCTCAGCGAGCCCGCCGGAGAAGGCGTGCACGACCCCCTGCACGGGTCCCTCCTCACGCAGCACAGCAAGAAACGTGTCCCACGCCTCCCGCTGGTGCAGCACCACAGGTAGGTCCAGCTTCCGTGCCAGGCGCAACTGTGCACGGAAAGCCTCGATCTGCCTTGGGCGAGGGGAACGGTCGCGGTAGAAGTCGAGCCCGCACTCGCCCACCGCAACGGCCCCGCACGACAGCAACCCCTCCAGCCGCTCCAGCGCTGCCCCATCCAGCTTCCTGGCTTCGTGCGGGTGCACCCCGCAGGTCGCCAACACGTGCGTGTGCCGTCGTGCCAGCTCGAGCGATGCAGCAGACGAAGGCAGATCGGCACCGACGTTGATGACGCCGACACTGCTCTCGCGCAACGCTTCGACCAGCGCAGGGCGGTCGTCGTCGTACTGGGGGAAGTCGAGGTGCGCGTGCGTGTCGAGGAGCTTCATGACGACACCTCCCGCCGTTCGATGCGATCGAAGCTCGCCCCGAGAGTCCTCAGAAGATCCGTCGGCGTCACCGCTCGCTCGCAGGAGCCTGCGACGGCGAGTTCGGCGGCCAGGCCATGCACATAGGCTGCTGCCGTGGACGCGGCGAATGCGGAAGCTCCCCCGGCCCACAAGCCGGCGATCACTCCGGCTAGGATGTCGCCCGAGCCGCCGTGGGCCAGGGCCGTGTTGCCCGTGTTCGTCAGGTACACCTCGCCCTCAGGACTCCCGATCGCAGTGGGAGGTCCTTTGAGCACCACCACTCCTTCCAAACGACGGGAGGCCTCCCGTGCCCACGCGAGCTTATCGCTGGCCGCTTCGTCGGCACCCGCGCCCGCCAGTCGGGCGAACTCCCCAAGATGTGGTGTGAGGACGAGCTTCCCGGCACCGCGGGGAAGCAACGTCGGCTCCTGAGCCAACGCGTACAACCCATCGGCATCGATAAGCAGGCGCTCGATGTCTGAGCTGCACAGAGCACGGATGAGCGTGACAGCGCCTTCTCCCCGGCCGAGCCCAGGGCCGACCAACACCACGTCTGCCTCCTGGGCTCGGCGGATCACCTCGGCCACGGATTGGGGCGCGAGCCCACCATCCGGGTCGGCGGGTGCGGGATGCACGAGAGCATCGGGGATCGCCCCTGCCACGATCTGGTAGACGGAGCCAGGGCACACGACGTGCACCAGTCCGGCGCCGGCGCGCATTGCACCTTCCGCAGCCAGGACGATCGCACCCGCCATCCCCACCGCGCCGCCGACCACCAGCACGCGGCCAAACGTGCCCTTGTGCCCGCGCCCGGGGCGCTCCGGCAAGAGCCGGGCACAGCGCGCAGCAGTGATCACCTCGGCCGACGGGGTGGCTTCCCCCCACAGCGCAGGTGGATAGGCCACGGGCACGAGTTCCACCTGACCACAGAGATCAGCAGCCGGGGGCAGCACATGGCAAGGCTTGAGCGCCCCCATAGCCAGGGTGAGGTCCGCCCGCACCGCCGGATCTTGGATGACCCCCGTATCCGCAGCCAAGCCCGAGGGGAGGTCCACCGACACGACAGGGACCCTTGTGCGCCGGATCAGCTCGATGGCATCCTTGGAGATGCCGCGCGCCGGACCGCGGACTCCCACCCCTAGGATCCCGTCCAGGATGAGATCAACCTCCGCGAGCTCCCCTTCGAAGAGGGAGAGTTCATGTGCTCCGGTCACCCTGACGAGCCTCTCCGGACACGTCGCCCGATACGCCTTCTCCTGCGCGTGGACGGCCCCGCTCGTCTCCCCCAGCAAGATCGCAAAGGTGTCCGCGCCCCACAGGGAAAGCCAGCGGAGCGCGCCGAGCGCATCACCCCCGTTCCCGCCGGTCCCGCAGAGCGCCGCAATCCTTGTGCCTCGGATCTCCCCGAGCCAGCCGCGAAGATGCTCGGCACCCTCGCGTGCCGCAGACTCCATGAGCAGTTCGCGGGACACCCCCAGCGCCTCGGCCCGCTCGTCGAGTGCCTGGATCGCGTCCGCTGTGAGGACATACATGACAGGGCTCATTCTAGCGCACGCACCACGCAAGTGCCCCAGAGAGCTTCGGGAAGCTCCTCTATCCGCGGTCAGGGGTACCGCTGGCCCGCTCCTCCCACATCGCGAGGATCTCCCTACCGACCTCCGCCATCTCGCGCCCGGTCGCATCGATCCATATCAGGTCTTCCTTTCTTAACCAGGCCATCTGACGTCTGGCGTAGGCCTTCGTACGAGCAACGATCTTCTTTCGTGCCTCCTCCAGCGGCATCTCGCCACGGAAATGGGAGAACAACTCCTGGTAGCCGATCGTCCGCCGTGCGGGTGCCTCAGGGGGGAGATCCCGCGCCCACAGGGCACGGGCTTCGTCTACAAGGCCGGCCGAGAACATGTGCTCCACCCGGCGCTCGATGCGCTGTTGGAGTTCGTCCCGTTCCACGTGCACACCGACTCTAAGAAGCGGCCACGGGAACGGGGTCTCCTTTCCGAAGTGAACTGACTGGGGGACCCCCGTCGCCCGGTAAATCTCGAGCGCTCGGATCATCCGCACACGATCGGTCGGGCCGATCCTGGCGGAGGCCTCAGGGTCGACCCGTTGTAGCTGAGCGTGCAGCGCATCATCCGGTAATGCCGAAAGCTCCTGGCGCAGGGCACGGTCGGCGGACGGGCCGGGGAACAGCCCTCGGGTGAGCGCCCGTACGTATAGCGTGCTCCCGCCCGCGACGATGGCGCGCCGCCCTCGGTGGTGGATTCCCTCGACCAGCCGCTCGCAGTCAGCCCGGAAACGCGCCGCATCGTAAATCTCATAAGGATCCAGTATACCGATGAGGTGATGTGGGACGCTGGCCAGCTCGTCCTCCGCAGGCCGGTCCGTCCCGATCACAAGACCTCTGTACACCACCCTTGCATCAGCCGAGATGATCTCCGCCTGCGTCCGCTTGGCCAACCAGAGCGCGATGCGTGACTTGCCCGAGGCCGTCGGGCCGGTGAGGAGCAGGACGGTCACTCTTCCGCCGAGAGGAGGTTCCGAAAGCGCCTTAGGGACTGCTGCCGTGCGGGGTGTTTGAGCTTCTCCAGCGCCTTGATCTCGATCTGGCGTACACGCTCCCGGGTCACGTCGAACATGGCCGCGACCTCCTTCAGGGTACGGGGATGCCCATCGGACAGCCCGTAGCGCAACTCGAGGATCTCGCGTTCGCGCTGCTCCAAGCCCAGCAGGACCTTCTGGAGTTCCTCCTTGAGCTTGGAGCGCAGGGCTTCCCTGGCGGGAGAAGGGATGGACGCATCGGCAAGAAAGTCCCCGAGCGTATCGTCGTCGTCCTCGGACAGAGGGCGCTCCAGAGAGGCTGTGTACGAGGCCGCCTGGTCGATCTTCTTCACGCGGTCCACACTAGTGCCCAGCTGCACGGCCAGCTCCTCATAAGTCGGCGCCCTTCCGTGACGCTGGATGTGCTCACGCCGAAGTCTCCGCAGCTCTTGAAGCGCCTCCACCGTGTGCACCGGCACGCGTATGGTGCGTGCCTGATCAGCAATGGCTCGAGTGATGGACTGCCGGATCCACCAGGTGGCGTAGGTCGAGAACTTGTACCCCTTGCGCCAGTCGAACTTCTCCACCGCCCTCATAAGTCCCATGTTTCCCTCTTGGATGAGGTCGAGAAACGAGACTCCTCGGTGCATGTAGCGCTTGGCGATGGACACGACCAGCCGCAGGTTGGCCACCGTCAGTTGCTCATGGGCAGCCTGTCCCGCCGCCGCCTGCTGGCGAAGCTGCTCTTCACGTTCCGGGGACAGTCCGTCCCCTTTCAGCGCCTCGAGCGCCGCGTTCCCCGCCTCGATTCCCTGTGCGAGCTCGATCTCCTGCTCCTTGGTGAGCAGTGGGACACGGCCGATCTCACGCAAGTACGTGCGAACTAGGTCTTTACCCCGCTCCTCCGGGTCCTCGTCCGGCCAGTCCTGGGGCTCGGGCTCGGTGGCCTCGGCGAGCTCCTCCAGGAGGGGCAAGGTGTCCAGGAGTTCCTCGGAGAAACTCTCCTCCGTGCCAAGCTCATGTTCGAGTCTCGGATCGCGCGGTTCAACCGGCTTCGGGTTCACGCTGCCTCCCCCCTCGCAGTCTCGCGCGGCAGAGCTCTTGATACCTTCGGGTCAGCGCGATCATCGTCTCATCGTCGCCGCATGCCTCCGCTTGAGAGAGCTCCTTGAGCGTAGAGCGGATCTCCTCTTCTAGTCTGGGAAGATACAGGAAACGTCGCACCGCATCTTCCATGGCACGCCGCTCGTCGTCGAAGACGAGGTCGAGCATGACCGTCCGCGCCACTCTGGACGAGGTCTCCTCGTCAAGGTTCTCGGATACCGCCCCGACGGAAGGCGTTCCTCCGGAACGCCAGAGCTCCAACCACCGTTCCACTATAGACCGATATTCCGGGGAGAACTGCCCCATCTCAAGGTCAACGATCACCTCCTCAGGTAACGCCCCGGCCAGCAGGAAGTGCACCACGATGTCCTCGGCGTCCAGCGCCCGCTCATCCTGCGCTTCCGCAGGGCGTGCCCGCGATGCCCCCCTCAGCACACCCAGCACCTCCTCTTCGGGGAGATCAAGGGTGCGCGCGAGCCCTTGCCCGAGTTCGTGGCGCAGAGGGATGCTCTCGATCCTCTTCCAGAGTTCACGTGCCTCGTCGAGCGCCCGTTCCTTTCCCTCGATGCTCTGAAGATCGTACCGCTCTCCCAGCGACGCCAGGAAGAAACGATGAAAGGGTCGGGCATCCTCGATCACGCCCCGGAAGCCATCTGCTCCTTGGTCCCGCACGAGCGTATCGGGATCCTCTCCCGGGGGAAGCTGGGCCACGTCAACCGCAAGTCCTGCAGATCGCAGGATTCCCATGCCCCGTAGCGACGCGGCCGAGCCGGCGGCATCCCTGTCAAAGGCGATGACCACCCGATCCGTATAGCGGGCCAGCAGCCGCGCCTGCGCTTCCGTAAGCGCTGTCCCCATCGAGCCGACAGCCTGGTCGATCCCCGACTCATGAAGGCTGATCACGTCCGTGTACCCCTCGACGAGAACCATATGTCCTCGCACCCTGGCGGGTTCCCGGGCGACGTCCATCCCGTACAGCAGTGTGCCCTTGGTGAAGAGCTCTGTGTTGGGAACGTTCAGGTACTTCGGTTCTCCTTCCAGCGCACGCCCGGCGAAGGCCACCGGGCGCCCCTGAGGATCCCTAAGGGGGAACATGATCCGATCGCGAAAACGACTGTAGATGCCCTTCTCTCCCTGCACAAGAAGTCCCAGCCGCTCGAGCATCGGCCGGCCCACGTCCCCGAGGTCACGCGTGAGACGGTCCCATCCAGGGGGCGCGTAGCCGATTCCCCAGCGGGCCCAGGTCGCCTCGTCCAGGCCTCTCTCGAGGAGATAGGCCCGCGCCTTGGCAGCAGCGCGCGCCCTGAGCTGCCGGCCAAAGTAGGCCTCCACATGAGCACATGCCTCTAGAAGACGCTGTTTTTCGCCCCCTCCGGAGAGCTCGACCCCGACCTCCTCGGCCAGCCGCGCCAGCGCCTCGCCGAAGCTCAGCCGCTCGGCCCGCATGATGAACCCAATCGCGTCGCCCCCGGCCCCGCAGCCGAAGCAGTGCCACAGTCCCTTCTCCGGGGAGACCGTCATCGACGGGCTGCTATCGGCATGGAACGGGCACCTGCCCTTGTACGCCTTGCCCGACGGCGCGAGGGTCACGTAGCGCCCGATGAGGGCCACGATATCGAGCTTCTCCTTGACCGTTTCCACCTCAGGGCGTGCCATCGTCGATCCCTCGAAGGAACGGGTTCTCCTTTCTCTCGAAGCCGACGGTCGTCCGCGGTCCGTGCCCCGGCAGGAGAACCCAATCGTCCGGAAGTGAGAGCAGCCGCCGCAAGGAACGTGCCAGGATCGGCCAATCCCCGCCGGGAAGATCGGAGCGTCCCACCGATCCGGCGAACACAACATCTCCGCAGAGCACCGTCTTGCCGGTCTCCCACACATACGCCACAGAGCCGGGCGAATGCCCTGGGAGGTGCCATACAACCAGCTCCTCGCCGCCTACCGATAGCCGGGTGCCTTCCTCAAGGGCACGGTCAAGCGGCAAGGGATCCTGACCCATGGCTGTGAACACGGGACGCTCGGCGGGGGGATAGGCGATTCCGGCACCCGTGAGGCGCTGGAGCTCGAGTGCACCGTCCGTGTGATCGAAGTGGCTGTGCGTCAAGAGCAGGTAGACCACGGAAACGCCGTCGAGCGCGCGCCGAAGCTCGTCGGAGACGCCTCCCGGATCCACCACCACCGCCTCCTCTCGTGACGTGAGGACAAAGGCGTTCGCCAAGAGGGCACCGACGGGAAAGGTGTCAACCCGCATCGCGCGTCCGTGCCACTGTTAGGACGTACACGTCGCCGTAATCCGCGCACCGTAGCGCCCGAACGGCCTCATCCACCGTCGCACCACTCGTCAGCACGTCATCCACCAGCACCACCCCCTCGCCCGCGCCAGGGCGGCGCGCGCGGAACATCCCCCGGAGGGCATCCCGACGTTGGTCCCACGGTCGCCCGGTCTGGGGGGGCGAGGCGCAGCGCTTGACCAACAGGTCACGGAACGGCATGTCCAATCGGCCTGCCAAGCACACCGCCAACTCCCGCGCTGCGTGGTGGCCGCGCTGCCTGTATCGCCGCGGGTCCGCGGGCACACACGTCACCCAGCGCGCCTGGGCATCGCACAAAGGCGCCATCATGCTTGCAAGCGGACGTGCCAGGGCACGTTCGCCCGCGTACTTGAGGCCGCGGACCACGTCGATCATGGTCCCTCTGTAAGGGCCCAACGAACGGGCCCAAGCGTAGGGTCGCCCCTCGAGCGCGCAGTCGCGGCATAGATCCACATCGGGATCGACCGGGAGCCCGCACACCTCGCACACCGAGCTCTGCCAGCGGGGCAGCTCGGAGAGACAGACCCCGCAGACGGGAGCGAGACCCCGGACATCGCCCGAGCACAGATAACAAGACGGCCGGGCCACCAGCCCGACGATCACACCCGCTCCTCGTTCCCATCGGCTCCTCACGCCCACCCCCGCGCCATCCGATGGAGACCGGCGCAGCTCAGCGGGAAACGTGCCTGGCCACGTCGAGCAGCCGGCACGCGTAGCCCCACTCATTGTCGTAGAACGAGAGCACCTTCACGGTCTTGCCATCCTTCTTCATCACCATCGTGTAGTCGAGCGCCACCACCGCAGAGTGATCTTCTCCGATCACATCACTCGACACGATGCGGTCCTTCGTCACAAGCATGACTTCGCCCAACGGACCCCGTGCAGCGGCCTCGAACGCCGCGTTGACCTCTCCCTTGTCCGCCGCACGCCGAAGCGTCACGGTGAAATCCGACACGCTCCCACACGCCACAGGAACTCGCATGGCCATTCCGTCCAATTTCCCTTCGAGGTCGGGGAACACCTTGGGGACCGACCGGGCGGCCCCTGTATCCGTGGGGATGATATTGGCCGCCGCCGCCCGGGCCCGGGCCAGGTCTTTGTGCGGCGCATCATGCAGGCGCTGATCCGCGGTGTAGGCGTGCACGGTGGTCAGGAAGCCCGTCTCGATGCCAAACGCCTCGTGCAGTACCTTGACCACGGGCCCGAGGGAGTTCGTCGTGCACGACGCGGCCGAGACGATCCTGTGCACATCCGGATCGAACGCGCTGTCGTTCATCCGCCACAGGATCTGTGGTACCTCATCCTTGCGCGCACCCCGCGGCGGAGCCGACAGGAGCACACGCTTTGCTCCCGCCTTGAGATGCCCCTCGGCATCGTCGGGATCGCGGAACACGCCGGTCGCCTCGATGACCGTGTGCACACCGTGCGCATTCCACGGCAGGCTCGCCGGCGACTTCTCCGCCAGATACGTGATACGCCTTCCATCGACGACCAGGGCTCTACCTTCGGTGTCCGCCTCGACCGAAAACGGCGCTCGCCCGTATACGGAGTCATACTTCACGAGGTGTGCCGCTTGCTCCAAGGACAGAAAGGGGTCGTTGATCGCCACGAGCTCCATAGGCCAACCGCGCTTGGACAAGATCCGAAGAGTCACCCGACCGATGCGGCCGAACCCGTTGATCGCAAGTTTCGCTGTCATCATCGCTCCTTTCGGCACATATCAAGGAAGTAGCCGTGCACACGTGTATCCCCGGTCAACTCAGGGTGAAAGCTGGCCGCGAGCCAGTTCCCCTCCCGCACCAGTACAGGCAAGTCTCCCATGCTTCCCAACACCTTAACCCCCGCACCCAGGCGGCGCACGTAAGGGGCTCGGATGAACACCGCAGGCAGTGTGCCCAGCCCGTCGCAGGAGATGACGCGCTCGAAGGAGTCCACTTGCCTGCCGCTGGCGTTCCGCTCGACCGCAATGTCCATGATCTCCAAGTACCGCTCGTGCCAGTTGGTGATCTCCCTGGCAAGGAGAATCATCCCCGCACAGGTTCCTAGCGCAGGCAGCCCACCACGGAGCGCCTCGGAGAGCGATCCCGCGAGACCTCCGTGATCGATCAGCCGCCACATGGCCGTGGACTCACCGCCAGGGAACACAATGCCCGACAGCCCTTCCAGATGCTCCGGGCGCAGCACGCGGCGCGTCTCGGTGCCGAGCCGATCCAGGACGCTCACGTGCTCGCGCACATCCCCCTGGACCGCCAGTACGCCTATGGTCATCGGTGCTGCATCAACTCGTGTTCAGGTATGTCGTCGATCACCAGACCAGGCATAGCCTCGCCAAGCCCCTCCGAGGCTTCGGACACACGGGCGGCGTCCTCGAAGTGCGTACATGCGGCGACGATGGCACGTGCTCGGCGGTCTGGATCCTCGCTCTTGAAGATGCCCGACCCGACGAATACGCCATCAGCGCCGAGCATCCGCATGAGCGCAGCGTCGGCTGGCGTGGCCACACCGCCAGCGGCGAAGTTGACCACCGGCAGGCGACCTTGCTCCTGGATGGCCGCGAGGGTCTCGGGCGGCGCACCCAGCTCTTTGCCGTAGACCACGAGCTCGGCGTAGGACATCCCACGGAGTCTTGCGATCTCAGCGTTGAGGACCCGCATGTGGCGCACTGCCTCGATGATGTTCCCGGTGCCGGCTTCTCCCTTGGTGCGCATCATAGCCGCGCCCTCGGCTATCCGGCGCGCTGCTTCGCCAAGGTTGCGGCAACCACAGACAAACGGTACTCGGAATGCCCACTTGTCGACGTGGTTGAACGGATCGGCTGGGGTAAGAACCTCAGATTCATCGATGAAGTCCACACCCAGCTGTTCGAGGATCCTGGCCTCGGCGAGATGCCCGATGCGGACCTTGGCCATGACGGGAATGGAGACAGCCTTCTGGATGGCCTTGATCCTCTTGGGATCTGCCATCCGCGCCACGCCGCCTTGGGCACGGATGTCGGCCGGCACCCGCTCGAGCGCCATCACGGCCACCGCGCCAGCCGATTCGGCGATCGCCGCCTGCTCAGCTGTGGTGACGTCCATGATGACGCCTCCCTTGAACATCTCGGAAAAGCCCGTCTTGACTCGGTAGGTGCCCTTCTCCATGACCCTCACCTCACAGGGGAAAACAGACTCCCTTCAGCATTATACCGCCGGTACACGAAGCCGCACGGGTTCAGCCCATAGGGCCCTCTTCACGCGGTGTCACCGCGCTCCAGTGGCTCTGTCCCGTCGAGCCACGCGGAAGCGCGCCACTCCTCAAGGGTGCACGTAGGTCGCACAAGTCCACAGGGACGCCCCCGGTTGCCTTCACTCCATGCAAAAGTGTAGAATCAGGCAAAGGGGGAATCCATGCCAAGGGCAAGGCAGGCACCGAAGACGCTGGACAAGATCTCTGTGTACATCCCGGAGAAGAAAGCCGACAAGAACGTGATGGAGCGACTCCGCAAGCTGGGCACCAAGAAGGACCGCTCGATCAACTACATGGTCGTCGAGGCCATCATCCAGTACCTGGATCGGGAGGAGAAGAAGTAGACACGGCGCTCCGGCACCCAGCCCGATTATGATCCGGCTGGGGCCACTCCGGACTCCATCACAGGAAGAAGTGGCCGTTCCCTTCGCGATCTTGGTAGGGATGCTGTGAGCAGCGAGATGCCTCTGGGCTGCATGGCACAGCACACACCGCAGAAGCGGTACCTGGCGAACCTGGAGCCGGCGGGAGGATTCGAACCTCCGGCCTGCGGTTTACGAAACCGCTGCTCTGCCTGCTGAGCTACGCCGGCGTGCGATGAGGCGAACACTGCCTCGCAGTACGATCATCATATCCCCGTGGGTTGAGGGCTGCAACGGGTCAGGTGCTGTCAGGCTCGACGCTTCCGCTCGCTCCCCTTTCGTTCCGCGTGCCGTTTACAATCCGACATCATGGAAGGGATCGAAATCCGGCTGGCTCTGCAAGAAGCGCGGGACCTCGTGGGCGCGCGGTTGGGCAAGGTACACCAGGTGGGAGACGTGTTGTTCCTTCGGTTCTACGGGCCTTCGGGCGCGCTGGCGCTGGATCCAACCGGAAAGGCGATCCACCGGACCGGACTGCGGCCGCCCACTCCCGATTCTCCACCAGCGTTCTGTCAGCTGGTGCGCAAGCTAAGCGGGCAGCCGCTCGTCGCCCTCGAGCAGGCGGGATTCGATCGAGTCGTGCGGCTCCGGTTCCCAGGCGGAGATCTGGTGCTCGACCTAAGGCCCAGGAAGGGCAATCTCTTCCTGCACTGGCGCGAAGGCGGGAGCGTGTCCCTCCGTCCCGGAGAACCCCGAGTTACCCAGTTCGGGACCGACGGCGACCCGCTTGAGGGGATCGGTCCCGCGCTGCGCAAGGCCGCGCGGGCCTCGTCAGGAGAAGCCAGTTCCGAGGCGGAGCTGCGATGGTTCGCGGCCTCGCTCCTGAGTGCTCCGGTCAGAGGCTACCTTTGCAGGAGAGAGGGGAGTCTCGTCGCCTCACCTGCGCCCCGGCCGGATCTCGGCGAGCACGTGGAGACTCTCTCCAGCCTGTGGCAAGCCCTCGACCGGACGCTGGAGCAGCGTCTCGCCGCGGACCAGGCGCGCACGCAGGCGACCCGACTACGCACCATCTTGGAGCGGCACAGACGAACTCTGGCCGTCCTCGAACGGGGCGCCGAAGAAGCAACCGCGTGGGAGGAACTGAAGGGGCGCGCAGATCTCATCCTTGCCCGGCTCTCCGACATCCCCCCCAAGGCAGCCGAGGCCGTGGTGGAGGACTTCGATGGGACGCCCACGACGATCGAGCTCGATCCGAGCCTTCCCCCGGCGCGGTACGCACAACAGCTCTACCGCCGGGCGGGCAAGCTCCGGCGCCGCCTCGAGCAGCTTCCCACGCGGCGAGCCGCACTCGAAGCGGAGATCGCGCGCCTGACGGAGCTTCTTGCGGCCGTGCGGGAGCAACCGGAGATGGCCCCCTACATCCCTCCCCCGGTCTTGCCACGGGCCCCCGAGGCTCCCCCACGGCAGCCCCACGGGGGCCGCGCCTTCGAGGTGGAAGGCTTTCTCGTCCAGGTAGGCCGATCGGCCGAGGAGAACGATCGCCTTGTCCGTAGTGTCAGACCGGACGACGTCTGGCTACACGCTCGCGGAGTTCCCGGGGCACACGTGATCGTCAAGGCCAGTGGGCGGGAAGTGCCACGCCACGTGCTCGAGCGGGCCGCCGAACTCGCCGCATG
Source organism: Candidatus Acetothermia bacterium (assembly GCA_003563005.1). Taxonomy (GTDB): domain Bacteria; phylum Bipolaricaulota; class Bipolaricaulia; order Bipolaricaulales; family Bipolaricaulaceae; genus PWTC01. The sequence continues at coordinate 10,007 of PWTC01000001.1, read as the reverse complement.
GCACTCACGGGCCCGAGGTGAGCAGCGTGTCCCGGTGAGCTACACTGAAGGCCGCCATGTACGCAAACCGAGAAAGGCCCCTCGCGGGATGGTGACCATGCGCTTCGAATCGGTCCTGCGTGTGTCAGGCCAGCGGGGTCCGTGATGGTGCTCCTTGAGACCCTCATCTTGCTGTTGGCGCTGCTCGTCTGCATTATCCCTCATGAGGTCGCCCACGGGTTCGTGGCGTGGAAGATGGGAGACCCCACGGCCAAAGCGGCGGGGCGGCTCACCCTAAACCCTTTGCCCCACCTCGATCCCATCGGCTCCCTGCTGCTCCCGGCAACGATGCTCGTCCTGAGACTTGTGACCGGTTTTGGGCTCATCTTCGGTTGGGCCAAGCCGGTCCCGGTGAATCCCTATCTGTTCCGAGATCCGCAGCGGGGCATGTTGTGGGTAAGTCTTGCGGGACCCGGCACGAACTTCGCCATGGCCCTGGTAGCCGCCGGACTGGGGAGGGGCCTGATCGCGTTGGGCCTCGCCTCGGGATGGTTGCTCTACTTCCTCGCTTATGTGGTCCTGCTCTCGCTGGTTCTGGGGTTGTTCAACCTCGTCCCGGTACCGCCGCTGGACGGCTCCCGGGTGCTCGCCTACTTCCTACCGCCCCAGTGGCGGCGCAGCATGGCCCAACTGGAACCTTACGGCATGTTCATCGTGTTCGGACTGCTCGTCTTGGGAGGCCTGCGATTGGTGTTCCAGGTGGCGCAGAACATCTGGATCCAGCTGGCGGGCATCGATTGGCTGCGGCTCGCGGGGTTCCTCCGCTGATCGCCGCGCGTCGATCGCGGAGGCTTCCTCACACTGTGGTTACAATGGCTGCGTGAACGAGTCCAAAGAGCACCTGCAAGTGAAGCACGACGGAACGTCCGTGGAAGTAACGGTCACGGTCGACAGGGAATCCGTACGACAGGCAGAGCAGAAACTGCTGCGCACGGTCCGCCAGCACGTTCGTGTTCCCGGGTTCCGCCCGGGCAAAGCCCCCCCTCACCTGGCCCTTTCCCGCTACGGAGAGGCTGCCTTTCGCGAGGACCTCCGCGAGGAACTGGTCCAGGAGCATCTTGGACATGCCCTCCGAGAGGAGGCCCTTGCACCGCTGACAACGCCTGTGGTGGAAACCCTCTCATTCGCACCCGACGCTCCATTCTCCTTCAAGGCCACCTTCGAGATCCTCCCGGAGATCGAGATCCCTGACACGCCCGATCTTGCCCTTCCGAAAGAGGACAAGCCCGAGATCACCGAAGAGGAACTGGAGGGTGTCCTCGAGGACCTAAGGAAGAGGGCGTCGGTCCTTCAGCCCAAGGAGTCCGGTGCCGAAGCAGGCGATGTCATCCGCATCCGCCGTGGCGAACAAGTGTGGGAAGCCGAGGTCGACCCCGAAGGGGACGTGGGAGCACAGCTGGTCGGAGCGCAGTCCGGCGCAACAATCACACTGAGGCACGAAGAGGCCACACAGGAGTTCGTCATCGAAGGGGTCTACCAACTGATCCCTCCCGAGCCGGAGGAGGCCGCGCGGCACTTCGGTCAGGATTCCTGGGAGGCGCTTCGGGAGGACGTGCGCGACAAGCTGCTCGCACAGGCCACGGCTGAAGCGGAAGGGCGCCGTCGGTCGGCCGCGTTGGACGCCCTGGCGGATGCCGTGGGGCTGGAGCCACCGCCCGGATTCCTATCGGAGGTCGTGGACGAGGAGATGAAGCGCTTCGGCGCCAAGCCACAGCTTCGCGAGGAGATCGAGCATGCGGTGCGGCGCCGTATTCGACGTGAGATCTTGGCGAACCTCATCTGCAAGCAGAAAGGCCTGACCCCTTCGCAGGAGGACATCGAGGCACAGGCGAGGGAATCGGATGAAGACCCGGAGACCGTGCGCGGCCGATGGCTCCTGCAGCGGGCCGCAGACTGGATACTCGAGAGGGGAAGGAGCGCATCATGAGCCCCGAGCGGATCATCTATGAGCAGAAGTCAGAGACCGACCTTCAGTCTATCTTCTTTCGCAAGCTCCTCGAGGAGAGGATCCTGTTCATCTCCTCGGCCTGCCTGATCGTCCACTCGGTGGATCAGGGAGGCAGGCCGTTCATCACATCTGCCGCCGCGGACTTCCTGATCGGAGGACTGCTGTATCTCGAGTCCATCGACCCGGAGAAGGACATCAACCTGTACATCGACTCTCCCGGAGGTGACGTATCTGCGGGGCTTGCGATCTACGACACGATGCAGTTCATCAAGTGCGATGTGCGCACGACCTGCGTGGGGATGGCCGCTAGCATGGGCGCGGTCCTCCTGGCGGCGGGGGCACCGGGCAAGCGCTCCGCGCTACCCAACGCGAAGATCATGATGCACCAACCGTGGGGCGGGATTCAGGGGCAGGCCACGGACATGCGCATCGCCGCCGAACAGATCATGAAGGACCGCGATCGCATCAACGAGATCCTCGCCTTCCACACAGGCCAGCCCAAGGAGCGGATCGAGCGCGATACGGACCGGGACTTCTGGATGATCCCAGTGGAGGCCAAGGAGTACGGCATCGTGGACGAAGTGCTGTCTCCGGCCGCGAGGAAGACCAAGCGTTGACATGCCTTCCGGAACCATCTGCCAGAGGTGTGGCGTACCGGTCCCGAGCACCGGGGACCTCATGGTCGTCTCGGTGCTCGGCTTCAGTCTACGTCCCTATCACGCCGCCTGCTATGCACGTGAGCAGCAGCGTGCGGGGCACCACTTCCTCACCCGGGGAACCCCGATCAACCACGGCTGGGGGAACTTCACAGCCTGGGCGAGCGGGTTGGTGGGGGCCGTAGGCGGGGGGCTACTTCTCGGGCTGGGTAGCGTGGCCGAGGGCGTGCTCATCCTCCTGGTCGGAGCGTGGCAGCCCGTACTGCGACTGCTGAGCTACTTGTGGTACGAGCGCCCGCTGCTACGAGGCTAAGCGTTCAAGAGTCAGGGGAGGCGCTCGATCACAAGCGCGGGTGGTCCAGGACGCTCAGAGGCGATCCGAAAAGCCCCTTCCAGCACCGCGTGTGCCTCCTCGTATCGGTCCGGACGGCCGATGTGGAGGCGGGCCAACGGCTGTCCCCGCACCACCTCGTCTCCGACCTTGGCCAGAAGCTCGACACCGGCCCCAAGGTCGACTGCCTGTCCTTTGACCTCACGGCCGGCGCCGACCATACCCGCGGCCTGGCCCACCGCACGCGCGGCCAGCTTCTCGACGTAGCCCCCACGCTCGGCCCTGACCTCGACGACTCTCATCGCCCGCGGCAGGAGCTCGGGGTTGTCGACCGCCTCCACATCCCCCCCTTGGGCCACAACGAGCGAGCGGAACTTGTTCCAGGCTTCTTGTCCCTCCAGCAGGCTCACCAGGCGCTCCCGTGCCTCGTCCGCGGAGCGTGCCTCCCCAGAGAGGACGAGTAGCTCTCCCCCGAGGGCCAGCACCACCTCACGCAGGTCGCCAGGCCCCGCACCTGTCAGGACGTCGATCGCCTGGCGCACCTCGAGCGCGTTTCCAGCCATTCTCCCTAACGGCTGTTCCATGGAGGTGATCAGCGCCGAGAACATCTTCCCCAGTCGGTTCCCCACGGAGACAAGCGTGCGGGCCAGCTCTCGCGCGTCCTCGTGGCGGCGCATGAACGCTCCATCTCCGCACTTCACGTCCAGCACGATGGCGTCAGCACCGCCGGCCAGTTTCTTGGAAAGGATGGAGCCTGCGATCAACGGGATGGAAGGGACCGTCCCCGTCACGTCGCGAAGTTCGTACAGCAACCGATCCGCCGGCACGAGCTCAGATGTATGGTCGGCGACCACACAGCCCAAGCGGTCCGCCTGGGAGAGGAGTTCGGCCATGGTCAGCTCAGTCCTCAGCCCTGGGATCGCTTCAAGCTTGTCGATCGTGCCCCCGGTGTGGCCAAGGGACCGACCGGACATCTTCACACACACGAGCCCCGCAGCCGCCATGAGGGGAACGAGCACAAGGGTGACGGTGTCCCCGCCCCCCCCGGTGGAGTGCTTGTCCACCTTCCTGCCGGGGAGAGAGGAGAGGTCGATTTGGCCGCCGCTTTCCACCATCGCGCGTGTCAGGGCGACCGTCTCCCCCTCCGACATGCCGCGGACACACACCGCCATCAGCCAGGCAGCCATCTGATAGTCCGGGACGTCGCCCTTGACGTACCCATCCAGCAACCACCGGATCTCTTCCGAGGAGAGCTCCCCGCCGTCGCGCTTGCGCTCGATCAGGTCCACCGCACGCATCGTGGCCATCGCAGGGATCTTACTCTGGCAGGAGGAACTCGCACCAGCGAAGTGTGACGGTGGGCCACTCAGGCGCGCGGGGCGCACGCTGCCGGGATCGTCTCTTCATAGGGAGGGCGGAGCACCCCGTGCTCGGACACGATCCCAGCGATCAGCTCGGCGGGCGTGACATCGAACGCTGGATTCCACGCTTCCGCGCCCTGAGGCGCCACTTGTCTTCCGAGGGCCGCGAGCACCTCCTCTGGACCGCGTTCTTCGATGGGGATGGCCTCGCCGGAGGCTGCCCTGAGATCCACCGTCGAAGCAGGGGCCACCACATAGAAGGGCACACGGTGGCGCGCTGCGAGCACAGCCAGGGTATAGGTGCCGATCTTGTTGGCGGTGTCGCCGTTGCGCGCGATCCGGTCAGCGCCGACAAGCACCGCCTGGACGCGTCCCTGAGCGAGCAACGCCCCGGCCGCGGAGTCGACAAGAACACGGAACGGGATCCCTTCCTGGAGGAGTTCCCAGGCGTTGAGGCGCGCTCCTTGGAGCAAAGGCCGCGTCTCGCAGGCGTAGACCCTCGTGAGCTTCTTCTGCGCCCACGCCGCGCGGACCACGCCCAAAGCGGTGCCGTAACCGCCGGTCGCGAGCGCCCCCGTGTTGCAGATGGTGAGCACAGAGCACCCGTTCGGAAGCAGGTCGGCACCGAAACGCCCGATCTGTTTGTTCCCCTCGATGTCCTCAGCGTGGATCCTGCGCGCCTCTTCAAGCAGCGCTGCGCGTAGCTCGCTCTGAGATCGGCCTTCGTGAGCGCGGAAGACGCCCAACATGCGGTCGAGCGCCCAGCCGAGGTTCACCGCGGTGGGACGTGCCGCGCGGAGTGCCTCGGCCGCCTCCGCCATGTGCTCGGGAGCGCACGATGCCCGGCTGGCCAAGACCATCCCATAGGCGGCGGCGATCCCGATCGCCGGTGCACCGCGTACGGCGAGCCGCTGTATGGCCACGACCATCTCAGAAACTGTAGCAATCCTGAGCACCTCAAGCCGACCCGGGAGTGCGGTCTGGTCAATGAGAGCCACGTGGTCATCCCTGTAGTCAAGGGGAGAGAGCACACTATCGAAGGACGGGATTCGGGACGTCATTGCTTGACGTAGTGCCGACCCAACGCCGCAGGTACGTTCGCGCGCCGGATGAAGGCCGCGAGCACGACCACTGTCAGCAGATAGGGGAGCATGATCGAGAACTGGTTCGGAATGTGCGCCTGCAGCCGCATCTGGAGGGCATCCACAAACCCAAACAGCAGGGCCGCCCCGAGCCCGCCCAGGGGACTGTAGTTTCCGATCACCATGGCCGCGATCCCGATGAATCCCCGTCCGCCAACCATGCCGAACGTGAAGCGCCCCAGATTGTTGAAGAAGAACGCCCCGGCCAACCCACACAGTACTCCGTTCAAGATCGTGTAGAAGTACTGGGTCAGGTGGACGTTGACGCCTGCAGTGTCCGCAGCCTCGGGCTTCTCGCCGACTACGCGCAGGCGGAGGCCCCAGCGCGTGCGGAACAAGTAGACCTGGGCCACGCAGATGATCACAAACCCAGCGATGACGATGATCCATGGGTTGAGCGTCGGGGCGGAGGGAGACGTCCCACGCCAGCCCCACACGGCCCCAGTGATGAACATGGCCAGGCCTCCGACCAAGATGTTGATCCCGATCCCCGAGACCACGTGGTTGGCACGCCAGCGGATGCACCACAGCGCGTGCAAGGCACCGGCCAATCCTCCCGCAACGAGGGCCGCGAAGAGCGCGAGCCATGGAGAACGGGTATAGAAGGAGATCAGTGCAACGACGAGAGCTCCAAGGGTTGCCGTCCCCTCGACACCGACGTTGATAATCCCCGCGCGCTCCGAGAACGTCTCACCAAGGGCAATGAGCGCGACGGGCGTCGCCAGGCGGAGCGTGGAAAGGAGCAGAGCCACCGTGAAGATGTCCATACCCTAGTTCCTCCTCCTTTTCCAGATCAGCAGGCGCCGGATCAGCATCGGAGCGATGATGAAAAAGATCACCAATCCCTGCAGTACAGTGGCGATGTCCCCTGGGGCCGCGCGGGCACGTTGGACCTGCATGCCGCCCGCCCGTAACGCGCCCATGAGAAGCCCTGCGAATACGGCTGCCACCGGATGCGCACGGGCTATCAGCCCCCCGGCGATCCCGTCCCATCCGTAGCCAGGCGAGAAGCCCGCGATGAAACGATAGTGCGTACCGAGTACCTCTCCCGCACCGCCAAGCCCCGCCAGAAACCCGGCAAGGGTCAGTGCCAGGACGATCTTCCGCGGGGTCCTGATGCCCCCGTACTCAGCCGCCGCCGGACTCTGCCCCACACTGCGAAGCTCGTATCCGGATGGGGTGCGAAACAAGAAATACCACACCACAATCGCCGCGATCCCCGCGATGACCAGGGCCATCGAGACCTGGGTCGGCCGCATGATCCGCGGGAGCATGGCGGTCGTGGCGATGCGAACCGTCTGGTTGGACCACGCGGTACGGTCATGGAGCGGCCCTCGGGGAGCCACGAGGAAGTTGGTCAGCTCGATCGCCACGTAGGAGAGCATCATCGTGGTCACGAACTCGTTCACACCGCGCCTGGCCTTGAGAAGACCAGGGATCCAGCCCCAGAATGCACCGGCCAGCCCCCCGGCGGCAAGGCACAACGGAACGCCAAGCCACGCCGGAACGCGGAGTACCGTGCCGACCACGGCAGCAGCCATGGCCCCCACATACAGCTGCCCCTCGGCTCCGATGTTGAACAGGCCGCAGCGGAACGCGATCAAGAACGAAAGCGAGGTGAAGATGATCGGGGTGGCCTGCGTCAGGGTCTGGCCCAAGGAGATCCTATTTCCGAAGGCCCCGCGCCACAGGTTCGTGAACACCGCGCTGATCGAGAATCCAGCCGCCCAGATGATCAGTGTGCCTACGGCAAAGGCCAGGGCGACCGCCAACAGCGTCAGGCCCGTCTCCCTGACCAACGCTGTGCCCAACCATCCCCTCAGGCGCTGCCTCATCCGGCCCTCCCCGCCATCTCCCCTGCGCCACGCAGCATCAGCTCTCCCAGTTCCTGCCGATCGGTCTCCTCGGGATCCTTGATCGCCACGATGCGCCCGTCGTAGATGACGGCGATGCGATCGCTGAGCATCAGGATCTCGTCAAGGTCCATCGAGATCAGGAGCACAGCGGCGCCCTTGTCACGCATGTTGAGGAGCTGCTCACGCACATACTCGATGCCCCCTACGTCCAACCCACGCGTCGGCTGGGAGGCGACGATCACCTGCGGGCTCTTGGAAAACTCCCGCCCGATGATCAACCTCTGCTGATTTCCCCCGGAGAGGTTCTGGGCCAGCGCACTGGGAGAGGGCGCTTTGACGTTGTAGGCATCCATGATCTCCTGCGTGTAGACCCCGATGGCGCGCTGCTTCTGCCAGAACGGTCCCACGGAGAACCTGGGGTTCCTGTGCTGGCCGAGCACGGCGTTCTCCTTGAGTGTGAAGCTCAGCACCAGCCCCCGGCGCTGGCGGTCCGCCGGGATGTGGGCAATCCCCCTTGCAATGTAATCGTGCGCCTTCTTCCCGGAGAGGTCCACACCACCCAACAGGATCCTGCCGGACTTCGCCGGACGCAGGCCGGTCAGCACCTCGGCCAGCTCTGCCTGGCCGTTCCCCTCGACCCCCGCGATGCCGAGGATCTCCTGCTTGCGGAGCTCGAAGCTGATCCCTTTGAGCGCCGGAAGAGCACGATCGTCGTCCGCTTCTACATCTTCGACCCTGAGTGCTGTCTCCTGCCCGGAAGTAGCTTCCCGCCGGCGCACTGTGAACACAACCTCACGTCCCACCATCATCTCTGCAAGCTCCCGCTCGCTCGTCTCCTTCGCCCGGACGGTGCCCACAACCTTTCCCTTGCGTAGGACCGTAATGCGATCACACAGAGCGAGCGCCTCGCTCAGTTTATGGGTGATGAAGACCGTGGACTTCTCCTCTCCTCTGAGCTTCCGCAGCGCTGCGCTGAGGTGCTCCACCTCCTGCTCGGTGAGCACTGCCGTCGGTTCGTCAAGAATCAGGGTCTCTGCACCGCGATAGAGCGCCTTGATGATCTCCACACGCTGCTGGTGCCCGACAGAGAGCTGCTCCACCCGGGCCTTCGGCTCAACGGGCAGACCGTACTGCTCAGCAAGCTCAGTGATGGCCCGTCTCGCGGCGCGTTCATCAAGGAACAGGCCTCCCTTCATGGGCTCACTGCCGAGCATGATGTTCTCCGTGACGGTGAGGCGGGGAACGAGCATGAAGTGCTGGTGGACCATCCCGATTCCAAGGCGGATGGCCTTGGAGGGGCTGGTCATGGACTGCTTTCTGCCCCGAACCGCTATCGTTCCAGCGTCGGGATGGTAGAGCCCGTACAGGACACTCATGAGCACAGTCTTCCCAGCACCATTCTCCCCGAGAAGCCCGTGGATCTCGCCCCGTTCCAGGGCGAAGTCGATGCCATCGTTGGCAACCACACCGGGTAATCGTTTGACAATCCCCTCCATACGGACAGCCAACTCAGCCATCGCCCCGCCCTGGTCCGAGGTCATGGACGTCTAGTCGATGATGATCTCGATGCTGCCGTCGGCGATGCCTCTGGCCGCTTCTGCCAGCTTCACGATCACGCTGCAGGGCACCTCGACCTCAGAGGCGCTCGCACGCACGTACTCGTTGATATCCTCTGGCCCGATCGCGATGCCGGTGCCGAAGCCGAACTCGGTGGCGATCCCGTAGCTGCGGATGCCCGGCTCCCACGTGCCATCGACGACCTGCAAGATCTCAGCCTCCACAGCCAGGTCGACACGCTTGAGACCGCTGGCGATGATCACGTCGGCGTGCTCGGGCGCGGTCAGTGCTTGGTCCACATCCGTGCCCAGCGCCCACCAGTTGGGGTTCTCCTCGGCAGCCGCAAACACGCCAAGGTGCGACTTGCCCGCCGCCCCATAGATGATGTCAACGCCAGCGTTGTACATCTCGCGGGAGAGCTCGGCGCCCAGCGTGGGGTTGGCCCAGTCGCCCACGTACCTGGCCACGACATCCGCCTCTGACATGTCTGGGTTCGCCCACAGCGCACCCTGCGTGTAGCCCTGTAGGAAACGGACGATGAGTGGGATCTCCATTCCACCGAGGAACCCAATCCTCCGGGTCTCGGTCATCATCCCAGCGGTGACACCACACAGAAATGCGCTCTCCCAGTCGTTGGTGATCACCGAAGCGATGTTGTCACCGATCACGACCATGTCCACGATGACGAACCTCTGTTCCGGATACTGTGGAGCGACCGTCTCCAGCGCCGAGGCCTGGTCGAAGCCGATGCAGATGATGACATCGTAGTCACCCGAGTCGGCGAACTGCAGCTGGAAGCCCTCGTATTCGGCGATAGACGTCGGCTCCACGTAGTCCAACACAGCTTGCGGGGTCACGCCGTACTGCTCGGCAATCACTGTCGCCGCGTCCATGGCGCCCTTGAATCCCTGGTCGTTGAACGATAGGTCTCCGAGCCCACCCGTGGCGAGGATGAGGCCAATCTTCGGATGGGCGACGGCCATGGCCGTCGCGAATACCATAACAGCTAGCAAAACCAACAGCTTACGCATTGCATACCTCCTTATGGGCTGCACGTCCACTTCGGAACTCCTAGCTCAACCCACGTTCCTCCGAGACATCACCTCCTTCCACAGTT
>PWTC01000046.1 GCA_003563005.1 Candidatus Acetothermia bacterium | reverse complement strand
TGGCACGCGGACGGCGTGGCAAACGGAACCTACCTCTGCGAGGTGTGGGTGGAGCTCCAAGGCGCCTGGGTCCATGTCGGAACCGAGAGGCTCCTCATCTTGCGGTAACGTAGGCTGGGGGCTAGCTGACGGACATCAACGCGGGGGGTCGGCAACCGACCCCCCGCTTCTTAGTGCGCCCAGCACGAACGTTGGCTAGGGGGTGAGAGTCCCTTGCGGAGGTCGGTTGCAACCACCCTTAGCTGAAAGCGAGGGCGTCGTCGTGAGGCGGGGTCTGGAGGAAGCTGGAGGCAGACCTGCGCCTTGAAAGTCACGAACCTCATCGGAGGCTGTGCCGCGTTCGGACCCGAGCACGAGCTGCAACTGCAGTCGGGTGAGCCCGGGATCTGTGCTGATCGGGGGACAACAAGGTGCAGGAGGTTGGGGGTGCACGCTCACCGGCGGCCAGAGCAGCCGGTTCCAATCCACTCAGGCTCCCCTCTCCGAAAGTCATACTAGAAGAGACGTTCCGCACCTGGTACGCCCGGAGGGATTCGAACCCCCAACCCTCGGCTCCGAAGGCCGATGCTCTGATCCGTTGAGCTACGGGCGCATGCCATTCGTAACGCGCGACGCGTCACGGAGAACTGGGAGGAGCGACGGGACTCGAACCCGCGACCACCACGGCCACAGCGTGGTGCTCTACCTCTGAGCTACGCTCCCCATGTGGTGATGCTCTCCCGCTGATGTTACAGCACGCCGCGGCGCCGTCAACAGCACAACCTAGTGGCAAGGTGACGCGGGCGTCATCTTGCTCTCGCTCGCCCCTCGGGACTGCACTGCATCACCGCTCAGAATATGCAGTTCTCAGCTCTGACCGGTTCGGGAGCGGCCGGCCCACAGGACGGGGAAGACGAGTCACGAGCCTGTTCTGTCCCACAGGGTTGCTTTGAGGCGGTTGACGTGCAGATGATCGAGATCCCCCCTGGTGAGCTGCCTGCCAGGGGGATCATCAAGATCAAAGCGCCGGCATGAGGGTGGGCGAGGGCTCGTACAGGCCAGGCTTGACACCGAACCAGTACACGGCTCCCTGTCGGAACGGCTCCACCAGCTCAACATTCTCGAATGAGACGCCCCCGGGAATCGGAGAGGAGGTTCCCCAGTACACGAGACGGCCGTTGACGCAACCATGAAGTTCCGGCGATGGATCGTCCTGACGCCAATACTGTGTTGCCGACACGCCGCTGTACTGCCAGTGCTGTGGCGTTCCCGGCGCATAGCCTCCTCCCTTAGGCCCGGTGCAGAGGGGTGTCGCAACAAGAACAACACCACCCCAGGCGGTCTGGATCAACGAGGTGGCAGCAAAGCAGACATGATCTGTGAAACTGGTTCCTGTGAACCCCGGCCAAAGGGAGGTTGCGCGCACTGTACGGTCTGCCAGATGCAGCGTTCGAAGCTGTGCGTAATTGCCCATCGTAGCGGTGACGATGCAGGCTTCTAGTGGGGCGGAATCGGGATGGGCAAAGGTTGCGATTCCCACTTCGTACGGGCGATCGGAGTGGAATGTCAGCTCGAGGTAGACATGGGCTCCATTGCGGTAGGGCTCAATGAGGATGATCACGGAGAGGGTTTCGTATTCCTCATGGCGAGACACAGTGCCGCGTACGGGCTCTTGTGGACTCCGCCCAGTCGTCTCGTCCCCTGAGCCGGCGCTCCAGAAACGTAGACCGGGAATGCGATCAAGCTGGCTCCATTCCAGTTCGGAGTACCCGCGACCTGCCTTGCCGACAACCTTCGGCTCGACGGCGATGTAGTTGATCATCCGTCCAGCGTCGTGGCCTAGATAAGGAGTGTAGATCCGCAGGAGGCCGCGCGGTCCGGAGGTGGGCCACAACCCGACACGCAGCCCTTCTGCATGGCCCCAGATGGGCTCAGCGGGGAACGATGCTGCAGGGCGGATCCAGAGACCATCGGCTTCGGGAGGTGCCAACCGGGGCGCACGCCCCAGAACCGAGCCTGCGGCGGAGAGACAGAGCAGCAGTATGGCAGCGCGTCGCAATCTCTCCAAGGAGATGCTCATCAGGGTCATCCTCCAAGCGTTTCCGTTCTTCATCCCGCGCAGCCCCATGGCGCATTCGGTGAAACCAGTGTAGCACCGTGCGCCCCCTCCGACTTCGGACGGGCAAGGAGCTGACAACCTTGACGTAGTGTGCCCGCCCCCTAGGTGCGAGAAGGCCAAGTTACCCTAGAACACACTGTCTGGCATCTGAGCTCCGGACACCCAGGGGGGTCGGCGCCACTGCGATGCTGTCGTTCCGCACGACCATGGCATGGGCAACCAGTCATGCCGATGGAAAGGTGATTGGCAGACGCAGAACATCGTCCCCAGTGTCCTTCAAGGAAGGATGTGAGGCGGCACATTGGACTATGGAGCGGAAGAAGCTGCTCCTGACTTGAGAGCGCAGACGGCCTCCGCCATAGAGAAGGGTCACGCATGAACCCTGCGCGAACTCTGAAGCGACGCATCAAGGGAAGCGGGGCCCCATGTAGCACAGGCTACCCGTTCAGCGAGAAACCCTAATCACGGGGCTCAGCACCCTGTTCCTCAGACACCCTGGCTTTCTCGCGCCGTATGCAACCGCCACCCCCACATCCGCGTGAGCCGTATGAAGAAGGCCATCGGGAGACCATGTGTGCCTCTTGGCGCGCCCGGGAGGATTCGAACCCCCGGCCTGCGGCTTAGAAGGCCGCTGCTCTGTCCAACTGAGCTACGGGCGCCTGTGCTCCCTGCGCTGGAGCGGGTAGCGGGAATCGAACCCGCGTTACCGGCTTGGAAGGCCGGTGCTCTGCCATTGAGCTATACCCGCACAGCTCTACAACGCGAAACGTCGGTTCCATTCAGCACTATAGCGTAGGACTCCCAGCTGGTCAAGGACCCGTGGCCAGCACCGGAAGCGGCTTTGCAGCCTGTGCGCATTCCCGAGGGCTAGGCAGCCGGAAGCAGCAGGTGTATAGTGCGATTGACAGGGCCGATCAGGCTCAGTTGTCTGGCTGAAGGACGAAGGGGAGGTGAGACCGGTCCCACGGTTAGCGTCCTCTAGCTGCTCCGTTCTCGCATCCGCTCCCTGTTGTGTCTGAGTATCCCCCTGCGAAGCGCAGGGATGTCATCCTTGATCCACAGGCAGCGAAGAGAAGTGCGCCATAGCCGGCTGCGCGGGTTTCTTGGACCCTGAAAGGCTTCTTGCGGAGAGACGACTGGAGCGGCGGCCGGGCGGCGTGTCGTGCGATGTGCATGAAGGAGATGTGCCATGTGCAGGGGACGAAGTGGAGGGTGGGTCTTGTGTGTGGTGGGGGTTCTGCTGGGCATTTCTGCCCAAGCGTGGGCCCCCCACGAGCACCTTTTTGACCGTGACTATTTCGAGGTCGTGGACTTACAGCTGGTGTCCTTCGCAGCCATGGGAGGGACGGAAGCCCAAAGCGGCCCGGTGAGTGCGGCGATCGTGCTGGCGTGGCACGCCGACCGTGGATACCGGGCGCTACTGGGCGACCGCAACCACGACGGGGTGGTCGACGAGGAAGACACGGAGTTGCTGGCCTACGAGCTGGCGCTCGAGATGAACTCCGTCTGGGAACAACCAGTGAGCGATCCACATCTCGTCGACGTGCTCGCGCGTTACGTGGCTGAGCGCTATCCAGGCACGTTCATCATCAAGATCTATGATGACACCTTTGAGCGAGAGTACGAACACATCTTCGGCAAACCCTTTGATCCCGATGACTATGCAGGTATCGAGTTTGCGCTTCGGGGTAATGCAAGCCGTCTTGACTATATCGAGGAGCTACAGGACGGCGAAGGTGTGATCGTCGGTCTGGGGCAAGAGTGGATCTGGCAGCCTCAGGTTGTCGAGCGTTTCAACACGTTCTTCGTGGGCCGTTCGTTCGGCACAAAGGAGTACGAAGGCGAGTGGCTCATCGATCTGGTGGATACGCGCGAGGATCCTTGGGACCCAGGGCGGGGGCAGGTCCTCGACACGCGGATCCGTCAGGGACCGAGCGGTTCGGCGCACTGGTTTGTCAGAAACGCCGGCTGGGAGCCGCTCGAGTTCATGCTCGCGTTGTCGCCCGTGCGCGAGCCTGAGCTTGGGGAGTTTGAGCCTCCCGAGCGTTGCGACTGCGAAAGCACAGTGCAAACTGATCATGGGAGCTTCTCAATCTGCGTGGAAGTGGACCGTGCTGGCACAAGAGACTGCTACACGTTCACGATCGAGAACATCGACTACCTATGCGATGGGTGCGGCCTGTGTAGCTTCTATGTCCCCAACCTCTACGGCTACCATACAACGCTCGTCCAATGGGGACCACCGGGATGGTGGATCAACCCCTGGGGGCACAGCTGGCACTGGGAGGCGCCCGTGACCAGCTGCGGCATCATGCCTGGGCAGTCGGCGCAGATGGGCTTCTGCGTACCCGCGCCCACCGACATCGACTACGCCCACAACGCGGCAGTCTGGGGTTGTCCCGAGCCTTGCGACGACCCCGTGCCGTGCCTGTGGAAGTTCGAGACCTGTGCGCCGGGCATCGAGGATGTTCCTTTCCAGGACAATGGTGACTGCACGTACTCCATCACCCCGAAGAGCTGGATGGCACCCGAGTGCGGCGGACAGAGGACTGTGCAGCTGACGACGCAGGTGGGATGCCCATGGACGGCGAGCAGCAACCACTCATGGATTTCTGTGAGCCCACCCAGTGGTGCGGGCAGCGCCAATGTCTCGGTGACCGCGACTTCGAACGACACCGGGCATACACGGTCCGGCACGGTGACCTTTTCTGGCACGGGTTGGACGGATACGTTGACCGTGATCCAGAGGCCTTGCCCGCCCCCTTGCACGTAT
>PWTC01000109.1 GCA_003563005.1 Candidatus Acetothermia bacterium | reverse complement strand
GGGGAAGACGCGTTCAAGGCGAGGCCGTTCTTCTCCTTGACCTGTTCCTGGATGGTGTCCCCCCTCCGCGTTGACACGGGTGTCGCACGAGTGCTGCACCGTGCCGTGGAGCACGGCCTTCCTGTCATGCTCTCCTCGGCACCCATGGCCGGGTCCACCGCACCCGCGTCCCTGGCAGGGCTGCTGACCCAAGTGCATGCCGAGGAGCTCTCCGGAGTGGTGCTGTCCCAGGCCATCCGTCCAGGGGCGCCCGTCCTCTACGGGCCTGTGCCCGCGGCAGCGAGCTTCCGCACGATGGCCTATCTCGGTGGGGCAGTGGAGAGCGGCCTCATGAACGCAGCTGCCGTGCAGCTTGCGCACCATATCGGCCTTCCCATCTACTCCGACGCAGGCCTCACCGAGGCCAAGCACGGCGATGTACAGGCCGGATACGAGAAGGCGACGAACCTGTTGCTCGTGACGCTCGCCGGGGGCGACTTCATCCACCACGCGGCGGGCATGCTCGACTCCATGCTTGGCGTGTCGTTCGACCAGTATGTGATCGACAACGACATCTGCGGGATGGCCCTTCGCGCCCGCCGAGGAGTCCGGGTCGACCAGGAGACGATCGCCGAGGACCTGATCGCCAAGGTCGGTCCGGGAGGCAACTTCCTCGCCCAGCGCCACACGGTGACCGTGGCCCGGTCGCACGAGTACTTCCACCCTCGCGCGATCGTGCGCGATTCTCTGCAGGACTGGGAGAAGAAGGGAAGCGTCAGTGCCCGGGAACGGGCGAAGGAGATCGTCGCGGAGATCCTCGGAGCAGAGCGACCCCGATTCCTCCCCGAGACGGCGGAGCGCGCGATCCGCGACGAGTACAGGATAAGACTATAGGAGGGGGGAGGAACATGCCAGAGCTGCCAGGACTTGCGGCCAAGCCATTCCGCCTGTTCACCCAAGAAGAGGTGGACAAGATCGATCGGGCAGTCATGTGGACACTGGAGGAAGTGGGGATCCAGGTCAACTCGGAGCGCGCGAGAGAGCTGCTGATGAAGGGAGGCGCACGCCCCAAGGACGACAGCACGCTGTCGGTTCCGGAAGGACTCGTACGCGAAGCGGTGGAGCGGGCCCCTTCGCGGGTGGTGCTCCACGGCCGTGATGAGCGGCACAACCTCGAGCTGGAAGACGCGAGGGTGTACTTCGGCACGGGGGGGACGGTGCTCCATACGCTCGATCTGGACACGGGCGAACGCCGACCGACCACGCTGTTGGATATCGCCCGCGTGGGACGGCTCGTGGACGCTCTGGAGAACGTGCATTTCTACCTCCTGCCGCTGTACCCCAATGAACTCGCCAAGGACGATGTCGACGTGAACCGCTTCTACGCAGGGCTGACCAACACCGAGAAGCACATCATGGGCGGGATCTATAGTCCCGAGGGTCTGCGCGAGGCCATCGCCCTGGCCGAGGAGGTGGCCGGCGGCGCCGAGGCGCTGCGCGAGCGCCCCATCGTCTCGTTCATCACCTGCACCATCGCCCCGCTCCGGATCGACGCCACCTATGGCGACTTCCTCGTGGAGATCGCCGAGCGAGGGCTTCCAGTGGCCATCCCCTCCGAGGTGGTGGCCGGAGTCACCGGTCCGGTCACGATCTCCGGATCGATCGTGGTGCAGCTGGCTGAGACGCTCGCCGGGCTGACGGTCGCCCAAATGGCCAACCCCGGCACACCGGTGCTCTTGGGGACGGTATCGACGGTGATGGATCCCCGCAGAGCTGGTTACCTCTCGGGCGCCGTCGAGATGGGCCTCATGCAGGCGGGCGTGGCGCAGATGGCCCAACACTACCGCCTTCCGCTCTATGCCACCGCAGGGATGTCGGACTCCAAGCTGCCCGATGCCCAAGCCGGCTACGAGAAGGCATTGACCGCGCTCTTGGTCGGGCTCGCTGGGGCCAACTTCATCCACGACGCTGCCGGCCCGTTGGAGTTCTGTATGACGGCTGCCTATGAGCAGTACGTCATCGACGACGAGATCCTGGGGATGGTGATGCGCGCCGTACGCGGCGTCGAGGTCTCCGATGAGGCGCTCGGCCTGGACGCGATCGCCCAGGTGGGCCCCGGGGGGCACTTCCTGACGAACCCCCACACGCTTGAGCACATGCGCTCGGAGCTCTTCACACCACGGGTCTCGGACCGCGACCTCCGTGAGAGGTGGGAACAGAACGGCGCGCCGAACACACGTACCCGCGCCCGTGGGATCGCCAAGCAACTCCTCGCCGAGCACCGACCTCCCGGCCTACCCGAGGCGACGGACCGGAAGCTGCGGGAGCGGTTCTCCAAGATCGCCCTGCCCGAGGAGGAGGCACGGCCATGAAGACGTTCGTCATCGGGGAGCTCTTGAACTCGAGCCGCAAGGCCGTCGCCGAGGCACTCAAGGCCAAGGACGACGAAGCGATCCTCCGTACTGCGCGGGCTCAGCTGGAGGCCGGCGCGGGGGCGCTCGACCTGAATGCGGCGCAGTCCATGGACGACGAAGCCGCCGACCTCCGCTGGATGGTGCGCGTCATCCAGGAGGAGCTGGGGAGCGAAGTTCGCCTCGCCTTGGACACAGCGAGCCCGGAGGTCATGGAGGAAGCCCTGGGTGACTGCCAGGCTCTCCCCATCGTGAACTCCGTCTCCAACGAGGCTTCGCGTGTGCCCCTGATCGAGCTCACAGCGGGCACCGAGGCCGAGGTTATCGGGCTGCCGATGGGCAAGAAGGGCATGCCCAAGACCGCCGAGGAGCGGCTGGATGAGGCACGGGCCCTTGTCGAGGCCTGCGAGAACGCAGGGATCGCCAGAGAGCGTCTGCTGATCGACATCCTGTGCATGTCCGCAGGGAGCGACCCCAAGCAAGGAACAGCGGCCCTGCAGGCAGCGCACTTGATCCGAGAGAAGCTCGGCGTCCGCACGTGTGCCGCGGTGAGCAACGTGTCGTTCGGCCTACCTTCGCGCGCGCTACTCAACCGCACCTACCTTGCCATGCTGGTGGCCGCGGGGGTCGAGGCTCTGATCACGGATCCGACACGCCAGGACCTGATGGATACCCTGTTTGCCGCCGAGGCACTGACGGGGCAAGATGCGTACTGCATGAACTACATCCGAAGACACAAGCGCAGGAAGGGATAGGAGGCGGAATGCTGGACGATCTGAAACAAGCGGTTCTCGAAGGCGAGCAGGAGCAGGCGATCGAGCTGACCCAGAAGGCGCTCGAAGGCGGCACGGACGCGAGCACGATTCTGAACGATGCCCTGATAGCGGCCATGGACATCGTGGGCGCAGAGTACGAGCGCGGCGATCGGTACGTTCCGGAGATGCTCATCTCCGCCGAGGCGATGAAGGGTGCCATGGGGATCCTACGGCCAAAGCTCACCGAGGCTGGGGTCAAATCGCGCGGAAAGATCGTCCTGGGCACGGTGGAAGGCGATCTCCACGACATCGGGAAAAACCTGGTGACGATGATGCTGGAGGGTGCCGGCTTCGAGGTCGAAGACCTCGGGATCGAGGTCCCAGCAAAGCAGTTCGTGGATGCGGTGCGGGAACACGAGCCAGAGATCCTCGGGATGTCCGCGTTGCTAACGACGACCATGGTCCACATGCCGGATGTGATCAAGGCACTTGAGGAAGCAGGATTGCGGGACAAGGTGAAGGTGATCCTGGGAGGCGCACCTGTCACCCAGGAATACGCCGACAAGATCGGAGCCGACGGCTACGCTGCGGACGCCGCTTCCGCGGTGGACCTCGCCAAGCGGCTCGTCCCCCAGGGCTGACCCTGTGTCGGGCGGACCGGCGGCGGTGGCGCTCCGGCTGCTCCCCGAAGGGAGAATCGCTGAAATCGTGCCGGGCGGCACCTTTCTCTCCGCCCTGAGGTCGGTCGGAGTCCATGTCCCCTCGGCCTGCGCCGGAAACGGTCGGTGTGGTCAATGCCGAATCCGGTTCCCCGAGAACGCGCCCCCGGCAATGGCCGAGGAGACCGAACTGCTCTCGCAAGCCGCCATTGACGCCGGCTGGCGGCTGGCGTGCCGTCAGATCGTGACAGAGGCCACCACCTTGGCGTTGCCGGAGAACGTCCATGCCGCCCAGGGCAAGACTGTCACTGGGGACATCACTACATGCTGCCCCTGGGCCAAGCGCCGCACGGTCCCCTTGCCTCCGCCGGCGGGAGATCGATCTCTTGTCGAACGCCTGGAGCAGGCGTTGGGAGCGAGACTCCACACACCGGCGGCCGTGCTGGCGAGGCTCCCGGGATGCCCGGAGGACGAGCCCCAGGTGACGGCCAGCACGGTGGGCCGACATCTGGTCCAACTCGAATGCGGATCCGTGCGCGAAGGACCGTTCGGCCTGGCCCTGGACCTCGGCACGTCCACGGTGGCCGCCTATCTCCTCGAGCTAGAAGGGGGAACGGAGATCGGATCGCGTGCGGCGCAAAACCAACAAGCCGCGTTCGGAGCCGACATCCTGTCACGCATCGCCTACGCCCAGCAGGGAAGCGATTCCTCCCGCCAGGAACTCCGCGCCGCCGCACAGACCACCGTCAACGAGCTGATCGAGGCGTTGCTCGGCGAGGCCGATCTCAAAGCGGAACACGTGGTGCAGGCAGTGGTGGTGGGGAACCCCACCATGCTGCATTTGCTCGTCGGGGCGAACGTGGCGAGCCTCGGGCAGGCACCGTTTGCCCCGCTCTGGCAGCGTTGGCTCACGCTGAAGGCCGTGGACCTGGGCCTGACGCTCAACCCCGCGGCCCGCGTCGCCCTGTTGCCCTCCATCTCCGGATACGTGGGAGCCGATGTGGTGGCTGGGCTTCTGGCTTGTGGGGTGCACGAGACCGAGCGGCCGACCCTGTATCTCGACCTTGGGACGAACGGGGAGATCGTCCTTGCTTGCTCGACTCACATGGTGGCCTGCTCGGCGGCTGCGGGGCCCGCCTTCGAGGCGGTGGGGATCAGCTGCGGCATGCCCGCTTTGGAGGGAGCCGTCGATCATGTGGAGATCGACCACGAGGTCCACTGCTCGACCATCGGCGGTGACGAGCCCAGAGGCCTCTGCGGCACGGGGCTGACCGATGCCGTCGCCGAACTCCTCCGGAACGGCATCCTCGACCCGAGCGGCAGGATGACGCCCCCCGGCGGAGAGCTGACCGCCCACGTGGAGGGGGAAGGAAACGAACGACGCTTCATGCTCACCAGGGGAAGGCATCCCGTGTACGTGAGCCAGGCAGACGTGCGCAAACTTCAGCTCGCCAAGGCCGCGCTTCGGAGCGCTGTCGAGGTGTTGCTAGAGGAAGCGGGCATCACGGCCCAAGAGCTTCACAACGTGCACCTGGCGGGCGCCTTCGGCGCACAGATGAAGCCCGAGAGCCTCGTCCGGATCGGACTCCTCCCCGAGGCACTCGCCGATCGTGTGCAGGCTGCGGGTAACGCGGCCGGTCAGGGCGCGAAGGCCGTGCTGGCCGATGTCCGACAGGCACGGGCTGCACGTCGCCTCGCAAGACGGGTCGCGTATCTGGAGCTTGCCTCGCACAGCGGTTTCGCCCGGCGGTACGTGCAGGCGATGCACTTCCCCAAGCAACAGGAGGTACAGGTGTGAGTCCCACGACGACGGACCCTTCGATGAACACCGGCTACCCGGTCATCAGAACCCTGCCCTCGGATGAGTGGGTGCAGAAGGAGAAAGGAGGACGAGAAGATGAAGGTACTCTATGAGTTCATCCCACGGATGGACTTCCTCGAGGCGGCAGAGGAGGTCAAGGATCTGGTTGATGGATGGAACATCACGGACAGCGCAGGAGGGAGGCCTGCCCCCAGCGGAGCCGCAGTAGCGTGCGTGCTCAAGGCAAGAAACCCGGACAAGATCGTCATACCCATGCTCATCACGAACTACAAGGGCCCAGTAGAGGTGGGCGCGGTGGCGCTCGCGGCTGAAGCGATCGGCGTCGATGGCATGGTGCCGGACCCGGGAGATCCTCCCCGGTACGGACACCCGATAAGGACGCGAGAGGATGGTGACTGCCAGCTTCTGAAGGACCCAGACGAGATCGGCGAATACCGACGCTCGACGGGTCCTGCCGAAGAAGTGAGATCCTTCCTACGCAACACGATCAAGATACGGAACATGGGGTTCGGTTGCTTGTTGACCGCGCGTCGTCCTGCCGAGGATGCGATGGCCCGAATGCGCGATGAATGGGACTTTGGTTTCTTCATGAGACTGGAAGAAGAGTCCCTGCCCAGGCTGAAGCAGGTTGCCAAAGAGACCAGGCAGTTGGGCAAACCCATCTATGCGTATCTCATCGTAGAGACCGCCAAGAACAAGAAGACCATAGACCGCATCGGATGGCCCTCCACGTCCACGCTGGACCGAGCTGAGGGGTTTGTGGGCAAACTCGAAGGGGTGGTCGACGGCATCATCCCGACCTGCCTGGGCGATCTGGCAGGAGAACGAGAGCTGCTAGAGAAGATCCAGAGATTCAGGGGGTGACTGGAGGCACGATGCTCTGGTCAGCGTCGCCTTGGGCCATCTGCGGCTTCGCCCCGAGTGGGGCTTGGCGAACTGCGACACGACGAGACCTGCGGGATCGCCCTGAGGTGGCTGAACGGGTGGCCGTCGACAGGCAGAACATAGGGACCTCTGCTGGGGAGTTCCCCCGCAGTTTCTCCGGGCCGACCGTGAGATGAACGAGCACAACGTCGGTCCGCACGTCTCCGTGGAGGTGATCGCAGAGTTGAAGTTGGTCGCAGCAAGGTAGGACGGTTGCAGAGAAGCATCGTACTGTGTGCGCGGAGCATTCGGGCGGTGCGACCCCTGTGCCGGAGGGCGAAGCTCCTGCCATGTGTTGGTAGCGGCATGTGCCAGTGCTCCTGGAGCAGGCCGCACTGTGGGCGCTCCCTTCGGGAGGGACAAGCGTAAGGAGGGGAAGAAAGATGCCATACGATGCCACCAAGCTGGCCGACTGGCAGATCGCGGCGGAAGCCGAGCGGGCTATGCCCACGCCCGACGGCTGGCGAGAGAAGCTTGGGTTGACCCGAGAGGAGGTCATGGCCAGCGGACGGATCTGCAAGCTGGACTTCCTGAGGCTCGCCGAGCGCCTGAAGGATCGACCCGACGGGAAGTACATCGAGGTCACCGCCATCACTCCGACCCCGCTCGGAGAAGGAAAGACGACGACCAGCCTGGGGCTGATCGAAGGGTTGGCCAAGCGGGGGGTCAACGTCGGCGGCTGCTTGCGGCAGCCTTCGGCCGGCCCCACGTTCAACATCAAGGGCTCGGCGGCCGGCGGCGGTAACGCCCTGCTCATTCCCATGAGCGAGTTCTCTCTCGGGCTCACCGGGGACATCGACAACATCACCAACGCCCATAATCTGGCGATGGTCGCCCTTACCGCCCGGCTCCAGCACGAGTTCAACTACAGCGATGAGCAGCTCTCCAAGCGCAGTCTGCGCCGCCTGGACATCGACCCCAGGCAAGTGGAGATGCGGTGGGCGATGGACTTCTGCGCCCAAGCGATGCGGAACATCGTCATCGGCATGGGCGGCAGGACCGACGGTTTCCTCATGCAGACCGGATTCCAGATCTCGGTCTCCTCCGAACTGATGGCGATCCTGGCCATCGCCTACGACCTGGCCGATCTCCGGCGCCGGATCGGCGACATCACTGTCGCCTACGACAAGCGCGGTAACCCGGTTACGTGCGACGATCTCGAGGTCGCCGGCGCCATGACCGCCTGGATGCGCAGCACCATCAACCCCACCTTGTGCTGCACCATCGAGTATCAGCCCGTCCTGATCCATGCCGGGCCGTTCGCCAACATCGCCGTCGGGCAATCGTCGATCATCGGTGACCGTCTGGGTCTGAAGATGTTCGACTACCACGTCACCGAGAGCGGTTTCGGGGCAGACATCGGCTTTGAGAAATTCTGGAACGTCAAGTCTCGACTGAGTGGGCTCAAACCGCATGTGTCCGTGCTCGTCGCCACCATCCGTGCGCTGAAGATGCACGGCGGCGGCCCACGGGTCGTGCCGGGGAGGCCGCTGGCCAAGGAGTACGTAGAGGAGAACCTGGAGCTCGTGGAGAACGGGATCGGCAACCTCCTGCATCACCTGCACACCATCAGGAAGTCTGGCATGAACCCAGTGGTATGCATCAACGTGTTCCCCACTGACTCGCCCGAGGAGATCGCCACGGTGCGGCGCTACGTCGAGCAGGCTGGGGCCCGTTGTGCGGTCTCCGAACACTGGGCCAAGGGAGGGGAGGGGGCGCTTGAGCTCGCCGACGCCGTGATCGAGGCGTGCGAGGAACCCTCGGAGTTCGACTACCTCTACTACCTCGACCTCCCCCTTCGCCAACGGGTGGAGCGCATCGCCAAGGAGGTCTACGGCGCCGACGGTGTCGCCTGGTCTGCCGAGGCTGCCGCCAAGGCGGAGAAATTCGAATCGGACAGCAGATTCCTCGACTACCAGACGATGATGGTGAAAACGCATCTTTCGCTCTCTCACGACCCAGCGCTCAAGGGAGTTCCCACCGGATGGACGTTACCCATCCGAGACATCCTCCTGTTCTCCGGTGCGAAGTTCCTCTGTCCCATGGCCGGGGCGATCAGCCTCATGCCTGGCACGAGCTCCGACCCAGCGTTCCGCAGGATCGACGTGGACACCGAGACGGGTGAAGTCCAAGGGCTCTTCTGAGGAGGGCGCATGCGGCCAGAGTTTTGGGCACTGCTGACCGCGTTGCTGTGGGCCGTGGGGGCGTTCTTCGGGAAGCGCGGCATGGCTCAGGCCGAACTCGAACCCCAGCAGGGGCTCACCATACGACTTGTGGTCTCGGCCGCTGTCCTCTTGGCCCTCACCGCCCCTCGGCTGGGCGAACTCCTGCGCGGACTAGGGACCGAGATGGGTCGGCGAGGCATTGGCCAGATCGCGCTCTTCGAAGGCCTCGTCGCCGGCTCACTGGGAATGCTGGCCTTCTACACGGCGCTGCGCCACGGAGCGCTGTCGCGGGTGGTGCCCCTCGCCTTCACCGTACCGCTGTGGGGATTCCTCCTCGGCGTACTCGTCGCCGGTGAGGCGGTTACCGTCACCAAGGCGTTGGGCGTGGCCGCCGTGGTGGCCGGCATCGTGCTCCTGAATATCTAGGCGCCGGCCTCGGGCTGAGGGGTTGACGGAGCACCCGCCCGTTGCCCACGGGCGGGTGCTCCCTCTGGTGTGCCCAGGGGGCACGGTTGCCCCTTGGGTTCAGAGATCCCTCACGTCGACATAGAGCGGGGGCTTGGGAAGGACGCCGGCGATCGAGCGGGCCATGGTACGATAGGTGAGCGTGTTCTTGAGGAGCATGTGAGGGAATTTAGGCCCGATCCCGTGCGGTCGGATGAGGGAGAGGACGTGCACTCCCTGGGCCGCCGCCAGTTTGGAGACCCCCGCAATCCCCTGCGCCAACAGCCTCGTTCCCGCCGGCCCCTGCGTGTGGAAATCGAACAGGTGCCAGAACGCGACTGAGTCACCCGGCCGTGGGACGCAGGGCACAGGCAACACGCGTGCGAGTGGAGCCGTGATCGCCCCCAGGCCTCGGAGCGGAAGCGGAAGTCGCATCACACGGCTGCGGTGGACGTCGGAGATGTCCCACACACTGACCCGCGCTTGGCTGGGGCCCTCCGTTCGCCGGAACACTCCGCGCAGATACCCCGCCGCAGCACCCCTTCGGTAGAGATCCGAGAGGGCCACCGGCATCATGTTGCACTTGCCGAGCACCTGAGCGTGCTCCTCGGCCACGCTTATGGGATCTTCGACAGACTCGAGGTCAGTGCGGCCACGTCGTGTGGGGACGGTGATCACGTCGAAGTCCCCGATCGGCTGCGACCCAGTCCGCAGGTGGATACTGAGCATAGCCTCGTTGTCATGTTTCACATGGCCGTAGATCAGGCGCGCACCTTCTGCATGGATGCTCGCCTCAAGACACTTCCACAAGAGGAACAGCCCCCGCTTCATACTCCGCCGATAGCTTGCGTCGGCGCGGAGGTCGTATGAATAGGCGACGGGAACGACTTCTCCCTCGATCCAGACCTCCCGAAGCACATAGGCCATCACGCCGACGAGGCGGTCGCCCTCCTCGGCGACGAGCACCTTGCCACGGTCGGCAAGGGCGGACCTGTAGAAGTAGGTCGAGCGCTCCAGCAGGATGCTCGTGCCGCTGCCCTGAGGGCTCTCAGCCTCTAGGGCGAGCAGCCGCGCGTCATCCTCACGCACAGCCTCGCGAATGTGGACCATTCGCTAAGGTTCAGATACCCTCGGCCTTCTGGAACGCCTCGATGAGCGCCTCGCGCAGCTCGATAGGCACGGCCACGCCCTTCTTCGTGGGAAGCCAATCGCCGCCGTCCCCCTCGAAGAACTGGCGGATGTCCAGGTACTCCTTCCCCCGGAACCGCGTGTGCCGCACCACGATCTTCTGCCCAGGCCCGCGTTCGAACTCTGCAATGACCCTTTCTTCGTCCATCGCTTCACTGGTCGGGGCGACTGGATTTGAACCAGCGACCTCCTGCTCCCAAAGCAGGCGCGCTTCCAACCTGCGCTACGCCCCGCGGCCCCGAAAGGCGTCAACGCCCTTCCCATAGGCACTATAGCCGAGAGTGAGAGGGCCGGCAAGGACGCCTACGCGGCCACCGAAAGGAGGGAGACTGATGGTCGTTTCGGAGAGCCGTTTCAAGGAGTTGGCGGATTCTTTCCTGATCTTCTGCCGCAGTCGGGGCCTGGTGGAAAAGACAATCGAGACACACGGGTGGTAGCTAGACAGGCGGGACGAACCAGAGTCCACGGGTGATGTGTACGGACTCGAGGGCTCGATCGGGACTAGCCGGGGAGGCCATAGCTACCAACCCCGGCAGGTGCGGGTCCTAGCCGGGTTGGGTCTACACCAACGGAGTGTTGTTGTTCTGGGGAACGGTAGGCAGTTCGGCCTGTCTGCGAAAGAGACTGGAGAGAGCAGGCATGGACCCTCTGCGGGATATGGCAAGGGCGGTCGTGGAGATCCCTATAGGACGGATGCGGGCACCCAGTACGGTGACTTCTAGAGAAAGGCAGGTCCCGAACGGACGGATCAGAGGACTGGGTAGAGCAAGCGCCGTCTGGGCACCATGTTAGGCAGGCTCAATCTTGCAATCCGCCGCGTCCGCATCAGGTAGGCATCCTGAGGTCAGTACAGTAACGGTGATCGCCACTGGAGTGCACGCGCCCGGCCAGCGGCAAGTGCAGGAGTCCAACGTGATACCCGTGAACGCAGCGCAAGATAGGCGCTCTTCCTGCGGGGACTGATGCAACAGAGGGCTAGGCGGATTCAGGCTGGAGATCCCAGACGACCACGAGAGTCTGAAGCAGACCATGGCGCAGGCACGTTCGAGGAAGTGCCTGGAAGCGGTGCCGGACGCGCCCCATGCGGAACCTTCTGTGCAAGGCCCATCGAGGGACTCACTCTGGGCGGCAACGCATGGGCGCTCGCGCCTTGCTTAGCCCAAGGGAGGAGAAGTGTGCGCACAGCATGGGCCGGGTGGTTGAACAGCTTCGGGGGAGGTCGCCGGTAGCTCCCGAGCGGAGGCTGCTGCGCCCAACACATTGCGGTTCGCAACGTTCCCTAAGCCAATCAGGGGCGACCTGGTCTAACAATGCTCTTCAGCGATCTAACCTTGTGATCCACAGGCGGTTGACGTGGACATCTACTCCGACAGCCCCGCGATCAAGCACCTCGTGAGCACGATGGTGTTGGAGCAGAACTACGAACGGGCGAGCTCCCAGCTCAGAATGAGCCGGGAGGTCCTCCGCACGGTGCAGTCAACGGTGCCCTCCGTAGACGGACCGCAACAAACCGAGCCCGCCTTTTCGGTTAGCCGCCATCATGGCCAGAAGGACCGCAGAGGTGGCGAACCGCCCGCTTGGCCTCCATGCGCCATGTGCATCTCTCACGAAAGACACGGGCCGCCCTCATGGTCATCTTGCGTAAGAAGACTCGAACACTTGACCGAGCCACCCGCGCCACTGTATTATCTATTATCCTTAATCGGCTGGGGGGCGTCAGCGTGGAGCCAGACGGGCGTTTGCTGAGCAGCCATACCGAGGACAAAGCACTGAGCCGAACCACCCTTGCCGATACAGCCTACGCTGCGATCCGTGACGCTATCCTGAGTAGACAGATCACAGCAGGCACCCACCTCAAGCAATTGAAGCTCGCTCGCGAACTCGGGGTTGACCAGGGCGCCATCCGAGAGGCCCTTGCCCGGCTCGTGGCCAAGGGGTTGGCCACACACAAGCCAAATAGGGGAGTTCGTGTGGCCCGACTGGATCACCAGGAGATTGAGGATCTGTACAGAGTGCGGCAGTTGCTTGAGCCTTTGACGATGGAGGCTGCAGCTGCTCACATCACGGAACGGGAGCTAGCCGAACTGCACGACATTCTGCCTAGAAGCGGAGATGATCCCCTTGCGAACTGGAAGTTCCATTGGACGGCGATCAAGGCATCGCGCCGAGTGCAACTCATCAATTTCCTTACTCAGGCCTGGGAGATCTCACTCCCGTACGTCCTTCGCGAGACCATCGATACCGAGACAGTGAGCTCTGCCGTCAACCTCGACCACGAACACCACGCCACTTTGCTAGCTGCCCTCGAGCGAGGTGATGGGGCCGAAGCAGCCCGAATATCGGCGATGCATGTGCAGAAGAGCCTGGAAGGGATCATCTCACGTTGGAGCTTGGCAGATAGCCGGCCGGCAAGGTCGGCTGAAAGCGGTGCGTGGCGAGAGCAGAGTTCCGACGGGCTGTCTGTATGAGCACCCGTCGAGCAGTCTCGAGGAACACTCCTGGGGCAAGCGAGGGAGGTGATCTGCGGACATGAGCTGCTGTTTCAGTGCTGCCGATCGCATTGTGTGAACGGTCAGCACACCCGCGCAAGACGGGTATGGCTGCAGTGCAGCGAACAAGGAGGTTGCAAGTGGCAAGGCCGATTCGTTGGACAATGCTGTTGTGCGTGCTGCTGGTGGGGGCTTCGGTAGCTGTTACGGCAAGTGAACTGAGAATCAGCACCCCGACTCAGCCAACCACGCTGGATCCTGCTTTTGGTATCGGCATGGGCGAGTACATGGTGAACGGCCTTCTGTACGACAAACTCGTCCTGCTCAATGCGAGCATGGAGCTTGTGCCTTGCATCGCGACATCTTGGGAAGCATCGGATACGGCTGATGAGTGGGTTTTCTACCTACGCCAGGGGGTTCAGTTCACAGACGGATCAACACTCGACGCACATGATGTTGTGTACACCTTCGAGCGTGTACTGAACCCAGCTGTGGGTTCGCCGGGGCGTGGAACCCTGGGGCCGATTGCCCAGGTCATCGCCGATGATGACTATACGGTTCGATTCGTGCTCAGCGTGCCCTACGCGGAGTTCCCTGTGCATCTCGCCCTAAGGTGGGGAGGGATCGTCCCTGCGGGAGCGGGTGAGAGTCTGTCCCACACCCCTCTGGGTTCCGGTCCGTTCACACTCAAAGAATGGATTGTGGGCTCACATATCCGAGTAGAGGCAAATCCCAACTACTGGGATCCTGCCGTGCCGGGTGTCAATGCGATCGTGGTGAAATTCCTCCCCGACGCCATCGCCGAGATCATTGCTTTTGAGACGGGCGAACTCGACATCATTGCTGAAGTGCCAGGCGATCTTCTTACCAGAGTGAGGAGAATCCCGGGAGCTCAGATCGAGGAAGTCGCTTCCGGCAGCTGGATTCCGATGATCATGCGGACGGACAACCCTCCGTTTGACGATCCACGGGTCAGGCTTGCTGTCAAATACGCGATCGACCGACAGGCACTGGTCGACATCGCCCTTGGAGGGCGCGGTATCCCAGCGAACGACCATACGATTCCCCCGAACAATCCGTACTTCCTCGACGTACCCGTTCGGGAACAGGACTACGGCATGGCAAGGCAACTCCTGGAGGACGCGGGCTATGCGGACGGTTTCGAGATGGAGCTCGTCGCATCTATGGATCGGCCGACGCGTGCAAGGGTAGCGTTGGCGATTCAGCAGATGGTTGCCCCCTTGGGCATAAAGTTCAACGTCACAACGATGAGCCACGACATTTACATTGCTCAGGTCTACAGGCAGGGAGGAGCCTACATCGGCTGGTGGGGGTTCCGCCCGACGGCTGATGGCAACCTGTATCCCTTCTTCACCTGCGACGGGTCGTGGAACGAGTACGTGTACTGCAACGATGAGCTCGATGCGATCCTCGATGAAGCACGCGGCGAACTGGATCTTGAGCGCCGTACGGCGCTCTACCACAGAGCACAGGAGATCCTTATGGAGGATGGGCCAGCTCTCATCGCCGCGTACACCAGCTGGATAGGTGCCTGGCATCCCCACGTCAAGAACTTCGCGGTCCACCCGTTGACGTGGTTCGACCACCTCAGATGGGTGACGATCGAGAACTAACATCGGCTGATCTGGGTTGAGAATGGATGAGAATGGACGGGGATCTGGGAAGGGATCATCCCTTCCCAGGTTCCGTCCGCAGAGCGCTAAGGGGAGAGGATGATCGCGAGACTGATAGCCAGAAGGGCCATCAACCTGGTCATCACGCTGTTTCTGATATCACTCATCGTCTTCGCCGTGACACAGCTGCTCCCAGGCGACGTTGCCCAGATGATCCTCGGACCCTATGCAACGCCGGACAACCTTGCCGTGCTACGCACCAGACTGGGGTTGGATCGGCCAGCGATGGCTCAGTACCTTGAGTGGTTGAGCGGATTCCTTGTGGGAGATTGGGGGCCCTCTTTCACGATGAACCGACCGACACGCGATCTCCTTCTGCCTCCTTTGTCCAGATCCCTAGAGCTGGCCGGACTTGCGTTGTTGGGGGTGGTCGTGGTTGGCATTCCCTTAGGAATCCTTGCTGGGCTTAAGGAGAACTCGGTTGTCGACCATCTGATTTCGGTGGTGTCCTACTCGGGCATCTCTGTCCCCGCGTTCGTGGCGGGCTCGCTGTTCATCCTTCTGTTCGCTGGGCTGCTGCGCGTGCTTCCAGGCTCGGGGTACGTTCCGATCTCGCGGGGATTGTGGCCATGGCTGCGACACCTCATCCTTCCGGCCGCAACCACAATGCTCATGCTCCTGGACTACGTCATACGGATGACGCGTGTCGGCGTAGTTGAAGTCATGAAGTCCAAGTATATACGAACAGCGCGTCTCAAGGGCCTCCCCCTAGCCTACATCATCCGCAGACATGTGCTGCGAAACGCGTTGCTTCCGACGGTGACGGTGCTTGCCATGAACATGGGATGGTTGGTGGGGAGTATGGTGATCGTGGAGATGGTGTTTGCGTATCCCGGTATCGGACGGGCGATCGTCTCCGCGATCACCACCAGAGATCTCCCTGTCGTGCAGGCTGGTGTGCTGCTGCTGGCTCTAATCACGTGTCTGAGCACCCTGGCTGCCGATGTGGCCTACGCATTCCTTAACCCGAAGATCCGATACACATGAGCGGGGGCATGCAGATACAGGAGACAGCTGGCTTGCGCTTCCGACAGCGGCTTGGGCAGATCGGGGCTGAGCTTCGCTCGAATCCAACCTTCCTTGCAGGAACGATCATCGTGTTGCTGTTCCTCTTTCTGGCTGCTGTTGGCCCGTACATCACCCCACATGATCCCCTGGCATTTGACTTCAGAGCACGCTTCTCACCCCCCTCGAGCTCACACCTATTTGGAACCGATGACTACGGACGTGATGTCCTCAGTAGAGTGATCACAGGTGCACGAATCAGCATGCTGCTTGCACTGTACTCCACTATCTTCTGCCTTCTTGTCGGGACTGTGCTTGGACTCATCGCGGGATACTTCGGCGGATGGGCCGATGAGATCTTGATGAGGCTTATGGATACCCTGCTATCTATTCCAGCGCTTCTGCTGGGCCTGCTGATCGTCGCCAGCCTGGGAAGGGGACTGACCAATGTCATGCTAGCCGTTGGCGTGGTCTACTCCCCACGCATTGCACGCGTTGTGCGGGGGCAAGTCCTAGCGATCAAAGAGGAGCAGTTCATCCTGGCGGCACGCTCACAGGGTGAATCAAGCCTGTACATCATGGCGCGCGAGATCCTGCCTAATGTGGCTGGCCCGTTGATTGTCGAGGCCAGTCTGAGAATGGGCTTCGCCATTCTTCTGCAGACCTCGCTTAGCTTTCTGGGTATGGGCTTCTCGCCTCCCACACCTGACTGGGGTCTCATGGTTAACGAGGCCAGGTACTTCATCTTCGATGCTCCATGGACACTCATCTTCCCAGCGATCGCCATCGGCCTCACGATCACGGGGTTCAACCTCTTTGGTGATGGAATCCGGGTCGCTCTCGATCCCACGCGTGTGAGGGTCAGCAGGGGAGAGGAGTAGAGGCCGCATGCACATGGATGGGTGCAGCAACTTGCTTGATGTGCAGGGCCTAAGTGTAGGCTACTCGACACGCCTAGGCATGGTGAAGGCGCTGCACGACGTGGACTTCGACGTCAAGAGCCAGGAGGTCGCTGCACTGGTCGGGGAGTCGGGGTCAGGCAAGACAACGCTCGCCTGGGCGATCATGGGACATCTGGGACCTTCGGGAAGAGCGATCTCCGGGAGGATCCTCTTCGCAGGCGAGAACCTTCTCGAAAAGGGCGAAGCCGAGATGCGACTTCTCCGGGGACGCCGGATATCGATGGTCTATCAGGAACCGATGTCCTCACTGAACCCTTCGATGCGTGTCGGAACTCAGATCGGCGAGATCCTCAGTCACCACGGCGGAGCGTCGAGCAGAGAAGCCTGGAGGCGCGCCATCTCGCTTCTCGGGGAACTCCAGATTCCTGATCCCGATCGTGTGGCACGTAGGTATCCCCATCAGCTTAGCGGGGGCATGCAGCAGCGGGTTGTGATCGGCATGGCCATCGTGTGCAGTCCGCAGCTCCTTATCATGGATGAGCCCACGACATCACTGGACGTCACCATTCAGGCGAAGATGCTAAGTCTGATTGAGGACCTGAAGAAACGAGGACGGTGGGCGATTCTCTACATCACCCACGACTTGGCTGTCGTGGCGGAGATCGCTGATCAAGTCAGCGTCATCTACGCAGGAGTCGTCATGGAGACGGCTCCTGTCGCTGAGCTGTTTGCTGCGCCAACGCACCCGTACACCCGAGGACTCCTCAGGTGTGTTGCCCGAGCAGACAGGCCGGCCTCAAAGCGGGGGTTTGTCT
>PWTC01000095.1 GCA_003563005.1 Candidatus Acetothermia bacterium | reverse complement strand
GACCGGGGTCGCCAGGAGTGGCTCCAATGTCCCTTGCTCCTTCTCCCCCACGATCGAGTAGACGGCGATGGAAAGCGGGATCATGATCGGAAGGATCATGAAGTAGAGGAGCGTGGTGTTCAGCATCACGTCCTGTGCCTCAGGTGGCAGGTCCCGAGCCTGCCAGGCGAAGAACACCGAGAGGCCGAGCATGAACAAGGGGAGAAAGGCCACTCCGTAGAGGATCATCTTGATGCGGCGTGCCTCCTCCCACTCCTTGGAAAGCAGCGTCTTAAGCCGCATGCTCCCCCTCCATAAGCTTCAGATAGACATCCTCGAGGCTGCCCTCTTGAGGCAAGATGTGCAGGATCTCCGCGCCCAGCTCGACTAGGCGGCGTACGAGTTCCGGGTTGTGGTCCTCTGCTTCTTCCGTCTCTACGGACAGCCCGCTGTCCAGTGCCTCTGCGTTCTTGACGAACGGGAGCTGCAGCAGCGCCTCGGCCAGCTCCGGCTGGGGACGTGCCAGACGCACCACCGTGCCCGCGCCGAGCAGTCGGCGCTTCAGCTCCTCAGGGGTCCCTTCGGCAACAGGCCTGGTGTTGAGCACGATGATGCGGTCGCACAGGCGCTCCGCCTCCGGCAGGTTGTGGGTGCAGAGGACCACCGCCCGGCGGTCGGAGCGGAGGTCCTCGATGAGCTGGCGAACCTCTCGCGCGGCCTCCGGATCGAGCCCGGCGGTGGGTTCGTCCAGGAACAGGGCGGGTGGCTCGTGCACGAGCGCTCTGGCCAAGGCCAGTCGCTGCGCCAGTCCTTTGGACAGGGTGCCGGCCACGTCCTTCCGCCGGTCCCAGAGCCCCATGAGCGAAAGATAACGGCGGACGCTCTCCTCGGGCTGTGCGATCCCATGGAGCTCCGCGAAGAGGTGGAGGTTCCGCCACACCGAGAGGCGCTTGTAGAGCCCTGGGGACTCGGTGAGCACCCCCACCGAACGCCGCACGGCTTGCGGATCACGCGCGATGTCGTGGCCTGCCACCTGGGCGGACCCGGAGTCAGGGGAGAGGAGACAGGTGAGCAGCCTCACCGTCGTCGTCTTGCCGGCACCGTTCGGTCCGAGCAGTCCTGCCACCGTGCCGTCCGGCACCGACAGCGAGAGTCGCTCCACCGCGGTGCGGTCGCCGAAACGTCTGTTCAGTTCACGTGCTTGGATCATGCTGTGTCACTCCTGCCGAACGAGTCAGGATATCCGCTGGCCCGCAGTCCGCAAACGTCTGATCCTTGGTGAGCAGACTCTCCAGCGATGCTTCCTGGTATTCCTTCTGACATGCACCGTGTTCGCACGTGGATCGTGGCCTTTGGCGTTCGTATCGCGGGAAGCGGATTGCGCAGCTGGCCGATCGTGACCAGGGTGCGCAGCGCCCCTTGGACGAGGGCTTGAGTTCCGGGAGAGCCCCATTCCACGGTGTTCCCAGAGTCTGCTCGTGCAGGTCTTGAGGCGGACGGGCGGAGACGGCTGATTCCCTAGCGAGACTCCCCGCGGCGCGTATGATGCATGCCGCCGTGGCACAAGAAGGAAACTGCGCCATGCCGGATGCAGCGGAGCTGAGACGCCAGGAGTATGTCGGTCGGATCAACCGAGCGATCGACTACGTTCGGGGGAATCTGGACGGCGACCTTCGCCTGGAGTCGATCGCGCGCGCGGCGAGCTTCTCCCCCTATCACTTCCATCGCATCTTCAAGTCGGTTGTGGGGGAGACGGTGAACGCGTTTGTCCGACGTCATCGCGCCCAGAAGGCGGCCGGGATGCTAATCCACAGCCCGGCGATGACGATCACGGAGATCTCTGTCGCCTGTGGCTATTCATCTTCCTCCATGTTCGCTCGGGAGTTCCGTACCCACTTCGGAGCCTCCGCGTCGCAGTTCCGCGCCGCCGGTCGTGCGTCGCTGGAGCGATTCCGCCAGGAACTCGCCGATCGCGGCCATGTTCTGCAGAAACACCACGCGCAGCGCACGGAGATGTTCTTCCGGGTCGAGGTTCGCGAGGAGCCCCCGCGTCGCGTCGCCTACATCCGGCACGTCGGAAACTACAGCGAGATCGGCCAGGCCTTCAGCCGACTCGCGCGCTGGGCAGGCCCTCGGGGGCTCACCCAGGAGAACGCACACATGCTCGCCATCTACCATGACAATCCGGACGTGACACCGGTGGAGAAGCTCCGTGCGGACGCCTGCATTACGGTTCCGGAAGGGACCAAGGTCAACCGCGACATCGGTCTCGCGACGCTTCCTGGCGGTACGTACGCTGCGGCCTACGTGGAGATCGACGACACCCAGTACGGAGAAGCCTGGAACCGCCTGTTCAGCGACTGGCTGCCGGAGTCCGGTTACCAGCCGGATGACCGTCCCTGCTACGAGCTGTACCTGAACGACCCCCGCACACACCCACAGAACAAGCACATCCTCGAGATCTGCGAGCCGGTCCGGCCGCTATAGCCGGTCGCAAGTTCCGTCCACCGTCGAGCAAGATCGCGCAAGCAGAGCGCAAGATGCGGTGAGACATGAGGCCATGGGAGGGACTACCCTGCGTCTAGCACAGAGCCATAAGGAGGCTACACATGAAGTTCTCGGCTGAAGTGAAAGAGCTCCCTGAGCGAAACGTCGCCTGCATCCGCCATGTCGGCCCGTACCCCAAGATCGGGGAGACGATCGAGAAGATCTTCGCGTGGGCGGGTCCGAAGGGGCTGATCCAGTTCCCGAAGACTGAGCTGCTCGCTGTCTACTACGACAACCCGGAGACCGTGGCCCAAGCCGACCTCCGCTCCGACGCGTGCATCACCGTGCCCGAGGGGACGCAACCGGACGGTGAGGCCTGTGCGATGAAGATCCCCGGGGGTGTCTTCGCCGTGGCCCACGTGGAGATCGACGTGAGCGAGTACGGTGAGGCGTGGGATCGATTGGTCGGTGAGTGGATTCCGGAGAACGGATACGTGCCGGACGATAGCCGGCTCTGTTACGAACTCTACCTCAACGATCCCGATGAACACCCTGAGAAGAAACACATCGTCGACATCTGCGAACCGGTACGTAAAGCCTAGCCGCGCGGGACACACGTTGAAGGCGGGCCGCCTCAGGGTGGCCTGCTTTCTTGGTGCTTCTCCCAGGCATCCCCCGCATCATGAGGGTCGTGTTCGACGGAGTCAGCAGATCCGTCGATACGCACCCGCCCAGCTGCTGCGGCAAGACGGGTGCTTCCGCTTCCAGGTAGAGCTGCAGCA
Source organism: Candidatus Acetothermia bacterium (assembly GCA_003563005.1). GTDB lineage: Bacteria > Bipolaricaulota > Bipolaricaulia > Bipolaricaulales > Bipolaricaulaceae > PWTC01. Next base: position 1,699 of record PWTC01000095.1, on the reverse strand, counting down.
AAGCTCTATGGATGACGCAACTCCATGGAACACCCGTGAGCCCAAGTTGCATGTGGAGTACATCCTCTATCAGGATAAGGCGTGCATCGAGGAGCTATGCGCGTTGCTGAGCACCGGAAGGAGCCCTGACTGGAGGCGTGGGAATAACCTCGTCACGTAGGGAATACCCCGCCGGGGAAGCGATACGGCGCTCCTCGGAGCCACCGTTCCTTGTGACCATGCGCCCTGATGGGCCTGTGCAGTAGCATAGGACCTCCGATGTCCCGTCCCCGCCTGGCGCCTCTGCTTCCCGTCTCTTGGTACACTGCACGCATGTGGGTCATCGTCCACGCCCTCTCAGGTATGGCCCTCGGGAGCCTGTTAGCGACACGCAGTCTCTGGGAGATAGCGTTCTGGGCCCTCGCCCTTCACGTTGTGCTGGACCTCATTCCACACTGGGATTACACGCGCCTTCCCAGGCGTGTGCGCTGGGGGACGGTCGACGCAGGACTCTCGATCGTGTCGTTGGTCCTCGCGCGGGCCGTGTTCTGCCTGGACTGGGGGATCGTCGTAGCCGGTATTGTATCTGCGCTACCTGACTTGGAGCTTCTGGACACGCTGTTTGGCTTAAGGCGTCGGCGCCTGTTCCCGAGCCACCGGCCGTGGTTTCCCCACGGCTCATGCGGCCCGCTTCCCGGTGTCATGGTCCAAGCCACCATTGTCATCGCTTCACTCTTGTTGCTCGTGCTCGTCTGACCAGCACAGGGCGGCCATGGAACGCTTCACTCTTCTGACCACCGGGTGTACTCCACTCTGGCCCAGATCGGCCTGGGCGCGCTACCCCGGGGCGAACGGACGACCTGGGAGCAGAGACCCCCCCTGGGGCCACCGTCCGCGCTGGGAAGCCGACCGCCCAGGACAAAGCGATCGCGTCTGCGCGAGCTCCGCGCCGGCCGGGGCCTCCTGCGCTCCTGGCGGCAGGCTCATTCGCTGGATCCCAGAACCCGACTCCGAGCCCGAACGGACTCTGTCTGCGATCAGCGTGCGGGCTTCGGGGCATCCAGCGTGTCGAATCCTTGGGCAGCGAAGTCGTTGTCGAACGCGAACGCCACCCGCAGATCTCGGTCGCGCATGGCCGCAAAGCTAGCCCAGTCCACAAGGCTTACGGTACGGCTCGCCGACGCGAGCAGCGCCTCCGTTGCCGCCCGGTGGAGCTCCTCATCGACCCAGATCACGTCGAGCAAGGGTAAGACGTCGTTCTGAAGCGCCTTGGCCGCTACGGGGCCGAGACGCCGCTGCATCAAGGCGAACGCCTCGACGAGGACGTAGCTGTGGGTCGTCAGCGGGCGGGCCTCCTCGACCAGCCTTCCCCAGATCGCCACTGCCTCCTCGTGGTGGCGGTCGTCGCGATCGAGCACGGCGTAGAGCGCCGACGTGTCCACGAACACGGGCTGAGGGAAGTCAGGCATCGGGGTAGGCACGCTCGAGCTCGCGATCGTGCTGTTCGGCGACGTCTGAGCGGCCGGAGGCGAACCGACCCGCCACGGCCAGCGCCCGCCGGGCCATCTCCCGTTGCCGACCGTGCTGGAGAAAGGCTTCGACCGCATCCCGAACGACCCCAGCCATGGATACGCCGCGGCGCGCTGCCTCCTGCCTCAGGGCCTTGATCTGCTCATCTGTCAGCGACACCTGCGTCCGGTGCATCCTCCCACCTCGTTTC
>PWTC01000029.1 GCA_003563005.1 Candidatus Acetothermia bacterium | reverse complement strand
TCATGTGCTCGCCGCCGAGCGGGGAAGGGTGGGCGAGCGGTACATCCTCGGCGGGGAGAACATCAGCATGGAGCGCATGCTGGGGCTCCTGGGCGAGCTCACGGGACTCCCGGTGCCGAGGGTCCGGCTCCCCGTCGCGCCGATGCTTGGTCTGGCGCACTTCAACGCCGGGCTCTGCCGCATGACCAAGCGGATGCCGCGGCTCCCCCCGGACACGATCCGCATGGCGCGCCATGCTATGTACTTCGACTCCACCAAGGCCCGGCGTGAACTCGGGTACCCCGACTCCTCGGCACGCAGGGCACTTTGCTCGGCGGTGGCGTGGTACCGCGAGCACGGCTACGCACCGTAGTTGTGCGCGTGGGCCAATGGAGAACGGCGAGATCCTCTGCTCTGGGCAAGTGCCTGCTCGGTGCGTCGGGCCGACGGCCTCGCCCTCACTCACGTTGGTAGGTCAAGACAAGGCAGAGCGGCACGCCGGTGGCGCGTAGCTCTCGGGCAAGCAGGAGGACGGCGCTTGGAGATGTGATCTCGATGCGGAAGGGTGTGAGGCGGTCGTTGCGGATATAGGTCACCTGGACGAGCCCCGGAAGCGCACCGAACCGCTCGCTTCGCAACACCTTGTGCCACTCTTCGAGCATCAATGCCAGCAGATCCTCCTCTTCTGCAATCGGCGAGTGCTCTGCCATGACCTCTACGACGATCGCGCCGTCAGGGATCCCTTGGTGTCGCACGTGAAGGGGCACGAGCTGAGCGGCGAAGTCGTCTGCGACCGCAACGAGAATCCGGTTTCGCATCTCGTCCACATCGATGTACAGCACCCCCTTGACCTCCAGGAGATGAAGCAGTCGTTGCTTCATGTCCAACAGAGCACGCACGGAGTACACGCCGGGCTGCACCGCGAGCGCACCGGGGTCTCTGAGCGCGCGGGACGTGCCGGTGATGTCCGTGAGCACTTCGACCCCGAACACACGTCCCAGGGCCTGCACAAGCTGTGGCGCACGAGCGGGCTCGGATTCTAGGAGGAGGACCTGGACCTGTCCGTACGGGTCAAGGTAGACGCCACAGAGATCGGGCACCATGTCCGCCATCTGTGCCCAGTAGTCGTCAAACGTAAGCGGCCGCGTGAACGTCACGCCCTGGCTCAGGCCGGGCAAGCACTGAGCAGCAAGGAGCAAGACCAACGCGATCGCCGCGGCACTGTAGGTATGTCTCCTCATGGTTGAACCCTCCTGTCTGTGAAGCCTCGTTTCTCCCTCGCCTTCAACGGCCGCTCTGGTGCGCCCGTGTTGCTCCCCCGCCAGGAGGGAGGGTATGTAGCCCCGCGGACTCACGCGGCCCGCTGAGTCTCGAGCCGCTCCGGCCGCTCCGTTATGTAGGCGATGATCCTGCCGTTCCTCTCAGTCGAGCAACTGCCATGTGGCGAGCATGGCTTCAGCCATGGGTCGGTACTGCTCGAACCGATCCTTCGGGGCCGTGTACGCCCAGGAGAGCAGGGCATCCCCATGGGCAACGGCGATCCGCCACTGACGGAATACGGTCTTGGACAGCGTGTACTCTGCCACGTAGCCGTCACCGTCAGGGTACGCTGAGCCATCGATGCAGACTGACGGGCTGGCAAGGACGAGTCCGTACTTGTACCGGAGGATGAGTCCGGCTGCTTCGTCTCCCGATGCCCCCGACTCGGAGGGCGGGAAGCCCTGGACCGACACGTTGACCAAGGCAGCCTCGGTGCCCTCTCCGCCTGAGAATGCCACGGTGCCGGGGCGAGTGACGGAGACCTCCCAATCCAGCGGGTGGCCGATGCAGAAACCCAGCTCGTCATGGCAAGACCTGCGGACGAACGAGGCACCGGCGGCCACTGCACGCAGAACGGCCTCTTCCACGCCCAGCGCCCATCCCGGCCCGCTGAGCCCGAAGGGTTCCTCGGCGAGGCCGTAGAAGACACGCCCCACGACCGCCACTCCCCCTACAAACAAGGAAGGGACGGGAATTGTGATGTCGCCCAGTTGATACACATCTCTAAGCACCCCGAGCATCTCTCTTCCAGCGGTGGTGGGAAGCCTGTAGCTCAGGACTGCAAGCTGAGGGTAGCGCTCCACGAGTTCATCGAGGAGCGCCTGAGCCTGCGTGCAGGCGGGGCAGCCATCCATGTAGAAGTAGACGAGTTCCACGGGTGGTCTCGCGTGGGACTCCTCGTTGGCGAGGTCGGCGTTGGCTGACCATGGCAAGCTGGCCAGCGCCACGGACAGCCACAGCGCGGCCGCCAGCTTCCCTGCCGGGCCCCCTCCACTCCTCCGAATGGCAGCGCTACTGTCGTTCATCATCGACTCCCGTTCGACCCTCTACCTCCCACAGCCGTACCGTGAAGTCCCACGATCCCGAGGCCAGAAGGCTCCCATCGGGGGAGAAGCTCACGTGTCGGACCGAGCCTGTGTGCCCGGCCAAGGCGCGGGGCAACGCCCACGCGGCGATGTCCCACAGGATGATCGTCCTGTCATCGGACGCTGTGGCCAGAACGCTGCCATCGGGGGAGAACGCTACAGACAGTACACCAGCTCGGTGCGCTTCAAGCGCGTCGATGATAGTTCCTTGAGCCGCATCCCACAGGCGTGCTGTCCTGTCCCATGAACCGGAGGCCAAGATCGTTCCATCAGGGGAGAAGGCAACCGACGCTACCCAATCCTCATGTCCATCGAGCGTGCGCAGCGCATCTCCGGTGGCGATGCTCCACAATCTCACGGTTTGGTCCCGTGAACCAGAGGCGAGAAACCGCCCGCACGGAGAGAAGGCCACCGACCAGACCCAATGGGCGTGTCCTTCAAAGACGCCTAGCGTAGCTCCGGTGGCAATGTCCCACAGGCGGATCGTGTTGTCCCAAGCGCCCGAGGCGAGCGTGGTGCCGCAGGGGGAGAAGGCCACCGTACTTACGGTGGCGGCGTGTTCGGTGAGCGCATGTCGCTCGTTCCCGGTAGCTGCGTCCCAGAGTCGGATTGTCTTGTCGGCGGACGCGGAGGCGAGCGTGGTGCCGCAGGGCGAGTAGGCGATCGAAAGAACGGGGGCCTTGTGTCCCTCCAGGAAGCGCTGCTCGGCGCCACTTTCCACATCCCACAGCTTCACCGTGTGGTCCCAGGAGGCGGAGGCCAAGGCGGTCCCACACGGGGAGAACGCGACGGCGCTGATCTCCCTTGTGTGTCCCCGAGCCCACAGTTTCACCGTCCCATCGGCCGACCCGGAGGCCACCGTGTGGCCGTCAGGAGCGAAGGCGACCGACCACACCGAGTCCGTGTGACCCTGCAGGATGCGCAGTGCTCGACCGGAGGCAAGCTCCCACAGCCTGACGGTCCGGTCGCGCGATGCGGAGGCGAGGGCGGTCCCGTCCGGCGCGAAGCTCACCGCGTAGACCGCACCCCGGTGGCCTTCGAGCGTCTCTACGAGCGTCCACGTGCCCACTTCCCACAGCCGCACGCGTGTGTCCGCTGACGCTGTGGCGATAAGCGTTCCGTCCGGGGAGAACGCGACGGCGTGGGTCCTGGAACCTTCGGCCTGGAGAGAAACAAGCTTGGCGCCCGTGGCCACGTCCCAGATGATCAGCGTTCCGTCCCCGGAACCCGAGGCGATGACGCGCCCCTCGGGGCAGAAGGCAACCGCGTGTACCCAGTCGGCGTGCCCCTCAAGAACGTGCATGGCATGGCCACCGGTGACGTCCCATAGGCGCACGGTCATGTCGTAGGATGCTGAGGCGAGGAGATCCCCGTCCGGGGAGAACGACACGGCGGTCACCCAGTTGGTGTGCCCTACAAGGGTATGAAGGGACTCCCCGGATGACCCATCCCATATCCAAGCCGTCCCGAACGAGCCTCCGGCCACGAGCCTCCCATCTGGGGACACGGACACTGTGAACACCGCCTCGGCACGATCCTCGAGCATGTGCACTAGGCTGCCGTCGCGCTCCTCCAGAAGCTGCACGCTGCCGCGTCGCTCGGTGGCCAGGGCCAACCGCATGCCATCGGGGGTGAACGCCACACTCCGCACCAAGCCGTATCCGGGAGCCATCTCAAGCGTTCGCACGGGAGGGAGTGTCCGATCGGCGTAACCCGCTGTTACGGCCATCCCCAGAACCGCTACCATCGCCGTCAGGTGCTTGGCCCAGGACACGATCACGCGCAGCGCCGGTTCGGCGTTCGGCATGCTGCCCGAGTTGCTGCCGTTGTGGAGCCTCGCCTTTCGGCAGAGGGTCCTGCGTATCTCCGAGAGACTGCGGGAGCCCCGCACGGATGCAGGCCTCCTGCTGTGCGCATGCATCGCCCGACTACTCCGTTGCCTCGACCTGGTTGACGACGAGATCGCAGCCGTAGTCGTAGATCACGAGCGTGATCCATCTGTACATGACCAGGCGCTGATCGGCAAATGTGTAGGAGATCACGTAGCGGCAGTCGCCCGTCTCGCCGTCGTCGTTGAAGTCCCCCGCCTGGACGTCACGTGGATACAGGATCTCCACACGGGCATCCACCATCCCGTTGGCCCCGATGTCGATGAATACCGCGTTAGCTCTGCCATTGCCGTCAGCATCCACGAGCCACAGGCGGTCGTTCTGCTGGCCGTCCAAGTCTAGGTCTCCGTAGTATGCAGCTGGGTAGGACTCGGGATCGAAGGGATCGGTCCCGGATGCGATCTCATCTTCGTCGGAGAACCCGTCCCCGTCCGTGTCCACCGGAAGTGCGGTGATCGGCCGGATGATGGGGATCGGTTCAGAGTTGCAGGGATCACGCGTCAGACCATCCAGCCAGCCGTCGCCCACCGAATCGCGGTTCGTCGGGTCGAGGAACGGCACAAACCGCACGACATATTCGATATCGTCGCGCGTGATCACCTGTTCGATCACGCCAGCGTCCGGAAGCTTGTGCGCGTTGGGGTCCGGAAGAATCACGAAGATCGGCTCACAGATCCAGTCAACTTCTTCTCCATCGAGCAGCCAGTCGTTGTCCGTGTCGTGGTCGAGGGGGTTCGTCG
>PWTC01000039.1 GCA_003563005.1 Candidatus Acetothermia bacterium | reverse complement strand
CCGCGTGGGCACACCGCTTGTGACCATGGACTCGAGCATCTGGGTGGCCACCACCACGGGCTTGGCCAGCGTGTTGCACAGGTCGACCACCTTCCGTTGCACCAGCGGCACTTGGTAGGGGTCCAGCTCCACCGCCAGATCACCCCGCGCGACCATCGCCCCATCGGCCTCCTGCATGAGCGACGCCAGCCGCGTGACGGCCTCCGCAAGCTCGATCTTAGCTAGGATCCATGCGCCTTCCGATCCCAGGATGGAGCGTGCCTGGCGGATGTCCTCCGGATCCCGGACGAACGAAAGCGCGACGTACTCGAACTCCAACTCACGCGCCATGGCCAGCGAGGCGCGATCCTCCGGGCCGATGACCGGCAGGGACAAGGCGACGCTGGGCACGTTGACCTTGCGGCCGCGCACGAGCGAGCCCCCGCGCAGCACGCGACAGGCAAGGCCGCCTCCCTTCTTGCCCTCTGCACGCAGCTCGATCGCCCCGTCGGCGAGGAGGACGCGCGCCCCTTGGGGCACATCGTCCACGAGAGACGGTTCCGTAAGCGGAAAAGCCTCTCCGCCAAGCACGACCATCTCGCCGTCTTCGACCGCAACGGGTTCCTCGGGCCCCGCCAGGCGCACTTCCGGCCCGCGGGTGTCGAGCATGAGCGCGAGCGGCCGCGGCCCCCTGTCGCTCACGTCACGCACAGCTCGGGCGACGGCCTCGTGCTCTTCGGGCGTGCCGTGCGAGCAGTTGATGCGCACGACATCCACGCCCGCATCCACCATAGCACTGAGTACCTCTGGCGCGCGTGAGCTTGGCCCCACGGTGGCCACGATCTTCGTCCGTCTCATCGTCCCCCAGGATACCCCACCGCAGCACGCCAAGCCCAGGCGATCGCGCACTCCGCTCGTTTGACCGGATGCGCGGTTGTGGATAAGCTTTGACGTGATCGTGGGCGACGAGGGACTCGGGCGTGAGCACCGACTGCGCCGCAAGGCTGACATTGATGGGGGGTTCAAGCGTGGTGTGAAGCGCGACGGCCGGATGTTCTCGTTTCGATGCTTGACCAAGGAAGATCCCACCCCGAGGCTCCTGGTCGTGGTCAACAGGAAGGTCGGATCGCCCGTCCAGCGCAACCGGGTCAAGCGGGGAGTTCGTGAGGCCTTCAGGACACACAAACAGCTGTTCACCCACCGTGATGTGGTTGTGGTGGCCCGCCCGGGCGCCGGCCGTTTGACGCCGGGCGAGATTGCCCGGAGGGTTCTGGAGGAATACCAGGAGGTGCATCGTGGCGCAGGAAACGCTGCTAACTAAGGAAGGGTACGAACGAAAGAAAGCGGAGTTGGAGAGGCTGGAGCATCTCTTGTACCAAGAAATACCGGAGAAACTACGGCAGGCAAAGGAACATGGAGGTGACCTGAGGGAGAACAAGGAGTACGTCTACCTGAAGGAAGAGCAGGAGTACGCTGACCAGGAGGTACGCGCATTGCGTGAGCTCCTGGAGAACGCCCGTATCATCGCCGAGGAGGACATCCGATCCGATGAGGTCGGTATAGGCACCAACGTGGTGCTTGAAGACGTGGCCACCAAGGAGCTGGCCACCTACAAACTCGTCTCCCCGGCCGAGGTGGACCTCCTTCGCAACCAAATTGGCATCGACTCCCCTGTGGGAGCGGCCCTCATGGGCCTTGGAAAGGGCAAGACGATCGTGGTGCAAGCGCCGGCCGGCAAGATCAAATACCGCATCCTGGGCATCGGGAGGGGCTGACTTGGCCGAGAGCGAGCTCATCGCGGCACGGAGGGAGAAGCTCGCGCGCCTTCGTGCTCGTGGTGTAGATCCCTACCCGTACCGCTTCGACGCGTCCGACGACATCGCCTCCATCGTAGATCGCCACAGCGCCCTCCCTTCCGGAGCCAGAACCGGCCATACCGTACGACTGGCTGGCAGACTCGTGCGCATGCGACGGATGGGCAAGGCCGCGTTCGCGGACATCCAGGACAGCGGTGGCACGATCCAGTTGTTCCTCTCAGAGAAGGTGATCGGCAGCGAGGCCTTCGACCTCTTCCTGAACGCGCTGGACCTTGGGGACATCGTCGGGGTGATGGGCGAGGTGATGACCACGCGCGCCGGCGAGCTCTCGGTGGAGGTTGCCCAGTTCACGGTCCTGGCCAAGTCGCTGCGCCCGCTTCCGGACAAGTGGCACGGCCTCCAGGACATCGAGAAGCGGTACCGCAGGCGGGCGCTGGACCTCATCGCCAGCGAGGCCTCGCGGGCGGTCCTCGCCAAGCGCACCCGGATCGTGCGGGCGATCAGGACGTTCCTCGACGAGCGGGGCTTCCTGGAGGTGGAGACGCCGATCCTGCAGTTGCAGGCCGGTGGGGCCACCGCGCGACCGTTTGTCACCCACCACAACGTCATGGATCGAGATCTGTACCTTCGGATCGCCCCGGAGCTCTATCTCAAACGGCTACTCGTGGGAGGATTCGAGCGTGTGTACGAGCTTGGCCGCACATTTCGTAACGAGGGGGTGTCCACAGAGCACAACCCGGAGTTCACCATGCTCGAGGCGTACCAGGCCTACGGGGACTACAACGATGCGATCGAGCTGGCCGAGGGTCTCGTCACGGACTGCGCGGTTGCGGTAGGGCACGGCGCGACCGTCTCCTACCAGGGCCGCACCATCGACCTCGCCCGTCCTTGGAAGCGGGTGAGACTCCTGGAGGCGGTGGCCGATGCCTCCGGGGCTGACGTGGAGCGCCCTGCCGATGAGCTCTTGGCCGAACTCCTGCGTCGCGGTGTGGAGGTGCCCCCGCACCTGCGTGGGGCGCCCAAGGGCAAACTCCTGGAGCACCTGCTGGAGACCTTGGTGCAGCCTTCTCTCTGGGATCCGACCTTCGTGATGGATTACCCAGTCGACATCTCTCCACTGGCCAAGCGCGTGCGGGACGGCGGCGAGCTGGTGGAGCGTTTCGAGCTGTTCATCGCCGGAAAGGAGGTCGCAAACGCGTTCTCCGAGCTCAACGATCCTGAGGAACAGCGCGAGCGGTTCCGCGTGCAGGACCGGCAGCGTGCGGCCGGCGACGAGGAGGTTCAAGGCACCGACGAGGACTTCGTGGCCGATCTGGAGCTGGGAATGCCGCCCGCCGCCGGCATCGGCGTGGGTGTCGACCGGCTCACCATGGTGCTCACGGATTCCTCTTCCATTCGCCAGGTGATCGCCTTCCCGCTGGTGGGGGAGCGACGATGAGCGTGATGGCGGCGATGACAGATCGGTTCGCGGGCCTGCTCGAGCGTGTGGACAGGGGGGCGGAGTGGGTCCTGCAGTGGGACGAGGCCGCACTGGACTGGTTCAGCCGGCTGTCCGGGCTGCGCAGGCTCGAGGGAACGTGGGTCGCCCTGACCTACCTGGGGGACGGTTACGTGTGGGGCCTGCTCGCTTTGTCCCTGATCTTGTTCGGAGGGAACGCGGATCGCCTGAACGTGCTGGTGACCATGGGTGTGCTCACGGTGGTCATGTCCATCGTGCGCCTGTTCAAGCTGCTCTTCTCTCGTCCGCGCCCCGTGCTCGAGGGACGGCCCGGGCGTGAGTGGTACGTGGACACCTTCGGCTTCCCTTCGGGCCACAGTACGGCGGCGTTCTCCGTGGCCTATGCCATGGCCTCGTTCTACCCGCACCCGTTGATCGTAGCTGCGGTGTACGTCTTGGCGGCCGGGATCGGCCTTTCGAGGATCTACCTGCGGGATCATTACCCCTTGGATGTGCTGGGGGGTGCGCTGCTCGGGAGTCTGAGCACGCACATCTTGCTCCCGCTGTTCGGAAAGATACTTCACCAAGCGAGGTGGTAGCATGAGTTCGATGTTCGCCCAACGCGTCCAAGAGGCGCGGCGGTCGGTGATTCGAGAGCTCCTGAAGCTCACGGAGAAACCGGACATTATCTCCTTCTCGGGGGGCATACCCGATCCGGATACCTTCCCGAGGGACCTCCTTGCGGACATCGCAGCCGACGAGATACGGAACAACCATCATAAATCCCTCCAATACACCACTACCGAGGGGAAGAAGCCCCTGCGGGAGGCACTCATCGCGTGGCTGGCCGAAGACGGGATGCACTATGACCTCGATGAGATGATCATCACCAGTGCCTCGCAGCAGGGGCTGGACCTGGTGGCCAAGACATTCCTCGATCCCGGGGACATCGTGTTCTGCAGCCTGCCGACCTACCTGGGCGCGATCCAGGCCTTCCGGGCCCTTCAGGCCCACCTGGTGGGCATACCTCTCCATGACGATGGGATGGATCTCGATGCGCTGCAGGCAGCCATCGCCCGTTCCCAGGCGGAAGGGCACCGCAGCAAGCTGATCTACGTCGTGCCCGACTTCCAGAACCCCGCCGGCGTCTGTTGGTCCGAGGAAAAACGACGAAAGCTCCTTGAGATCGCATCCCGGGAGGACCTGCTTGTGATCGAGGACATGCCCTATCGGGGCCTGAGATTCACCGGGGAGGCCAAGCCAGCGTTGGCGGCCCTCGACCAGGAGCGGCGGGTGGTGCTTCTGTTCACCTTCTCCAAGCTCTTGGCCGCAGGCCTGCGGCTTGGTTCGCTTGCCGGCAAGGCGGAGATCGTGGACAAGATCGTGGCCATGAAACAGGCCACCGACCTGTGCACGCCCTCGCTGACGCAGCGGCTCGCGGTGCGCTTCATGCAGGAGCACAACTTCTCTGATCACGTGAGGAGGATCTGTCCGCGGTATCGAGGCAAGCGGGACGCGATGGTGGCCGCACTGGAGCGGTACATGCCGCCGAACGAGGGCATCACCTGGACGCAGCCCGAGGGTGGTCTGTTCCTGTGGGTGCGGCTACCCGAGCGCATCGACGCACGCGATATGCTCGAACGCGCCCTGGAGCACAAGGTGGCCTATGTGTTCGGAGAGCCCTTCTTCGTGGACGGAAGTGGACACAACACCATGCGGCTTTCGTTCTCGCTGGTGACCCCCGAGCAGATCGACGAGGGGATCCGTCGCCTGGCGACGGTGGTCGAAGAGGAACTCGCGGCACAGCGCTCGATCCAGCAGGCCT
>PWTC01000086.1 GCA_003563005.1 Candidatus Acetothermia bacterium | reverse complement strand
TCGGCCTCCATGACCAGGAAACGCAGCATGGGGTCGAGGTTGGCCTGTGCGTGCACGGCGCCGGAGAACAGAGCGACCACGAGCAGGGCGAGATGAAGGGTGCGGCTGAACCTGCGTGACATGTCGTGGCATTGTAGCTGTCACCTTCGGATTGGCAAAGGAAAGACGCGGTTGCGAGCGTGCGCACCGGGGCTACAATCCGATGGTGAGCGTTCGATGAACAACAGACCCAATGCTCAGCGGAACCTCCGCACTATCGCCTTTCTGCTCGTGGTGACGGTGTTGGGGCTGATTTTGGTGAACAACTTCTGGCCCCGGACCGAGCGCGGGCCGAACACCTTTACGTTCTCGTACTTGCTCGAGCGGGCCGCCGCGGGCGATGTCCAGCAGGTGAAGATCCGTGGCGAGCGTGTCGAGGGCGTGCTGGTGACGGGCGAGCAGTTCGTGGCCCAAGGTCCGGCCGAGGGTTCTCCGCTTTGGGCACAGCTGAGCGAAACGCTGCGTGAACAGGGGGCCGCGTTCGAGTTCGAGCCTACCGGCGAGGGGGGCTGGATACTCTCGGCCCTCGTGTACCTCCTTCCTGTGGCGCTGATCATCGCCTTCTGGGTGTTCATGATGCGCCGCATGCAGCAGGGCGGCGGGGCGATGCAGTTTGGCCAGTCCCGCGCCAAGCTGGCCAACAAGGAGTTCACACGCGTCACCTTCAGCGACGTGGCTGGGATCAACGAGGTCCTCGACGAGATGCGTGAGGTGGTGGAGTATCTGCGAGAGCCGGGGCGGTTCGCACGGTTAGGTGCAAGGATTCCCAAGGGCGTGTTGCTGGTGGGGCCGCCGGGCACGGGCAAGACCCTGATCGCCCGCTCCATCGCCGGCGAGGCGAGCGTCCCCTTCTTCTCCATCACCGGATCCGACTTCGTGGAGATGTTCGTCGGTGTGGGTGCGGCTCGCGTGCGCGACATGTTCAAGAACGCCAAGGCGAGCGCGCCGTGCATCGTCTTCATCGACGAGATCGACGCTGTGGGCCGAAAGCGCGGCGCCGGCCTGGGGGGCGGACATGATGAGCGAGAGCAGACGCTGAACCAGCTCCTGGGTGAGATGGACGGGTTCGAGCACAACACGGGGGTCATCGTCCTGGCGGCCACGAACCGCCCCGACGTCCTCGACCCAGCGCTGCTCCGCCCGGGGCGCTTCGATCGCAAGATTGCGGTCCCACCGCCGGACATGCACGGTCGCGAGGCGATCCTCAAGATCCACCTCAGGAACAAGAAGGTCAGCCCGGCAGTCGACCTGGGGCAGCTGGCTCAGCGTACGCCCGGGTTTGTGGGCGCGGACATCGAGAACCTCTGCAACGAGGCGGCACTGTTGGCCGCGCGACAGCGTAAGGAGGCGATCGAGTCCGGCGACTTCGATGAGGCGCTCGACCGCGTGCTCACCGGATTGGCGCGCAAGGGGATGTACATCAAGGATGAAGAGAAGAAGCGCATCGCCTACCACGAAGCGGGGCACGCCCTGCTTCACAAGCTCGTCCCCCAGGGCGGGCCGCTCCACAAGGTGTCGATCATCCCCCGCGGCACAGGTGTCTTGGGGATGGCCCAGTCCATGCTCGAGGACAAGTACCTCTACTCCAAGCAGGAACTCCTTGGCCGGCTCACGATCACCTTCGGTGGGCGCGCGGCGGAGGAGGTCGTGTTCGAGGAGCAGACCACCGGCGCACACGATGACCTCAGGAAGGCCGCTGACATGGCCAAGCGGATGGTCGTCGAGTTCGGCATGTCCGACGCGCTGGGGCCGATGAGCTTCGCCGGGGAGCGGACGAACGTGTTCCTCGGGGAGGAGATCGTGCGCAGCGACGAGCACTCCGAGGAGTTCTCGGCCACAGTGGACCGCGAGATCCAGAAGATCCTGCGGGAGGCGTTCCAGCGTGCCAAGGAACTGCTCACGCGCAACCGTGACGCGCTGGAGCGCGTGGCCCAGGAACTCCTGCGCCGTGAGTCCCTGAGCAGCGAGGACATCGACAAGCTCCTTGCGGACGTGGCGCTGCAGCCGGCCGGATGAGCCCCGGCCCGACCCGCGTCGCGCTCCTCGGGGCGACAGGCTCGATCGGTACCCAGACGCTTGACGTCTTGCCTTCCCTTCGTGCCGAGGGGCACAGGATCGAACTGGTAGCCCTGGCCGCCGGGCGCCGGGTCGCCGAACTGGCTCAGCAGGCTTGCGCCACGGGAGCACGCTGGGTGGCGGTCGCGGGGCCGGAGGAAGCGCAACGCATCTCGGAGCTCCTTCCTGCTGGGGTGCATGTGCTGTCAGGGCCGGAGGGCCTGGAGAAGCTGGCTTCGCTCCCCGAGGTCGATCTCGTGCTCAACGCGGTGGTCGGCGCCGCGGGACTGCGGGCGACGCTGGCGGCGCTCGCGGCGGGCAAGACGCTGGCGCTTGCCAACAAGGAGTCCTTGGTGGTGGGCGGCAGGCTCGTCATGGGCGCGTGCGTGCGGCAAGGGCAGATCATCCCCGTCGACTCCGAGCACGCCGCGCTCTATCAGGCACTGCAAGGGGTACGAACGGGGGAGATCGCGCGCCTCTGGATCACCGCCTCGGGTGGGGCGTTCCGAGATCTTCCACCCGATCGTCTGGCGCAGGTGACACCGGAGCAGGCGCTGGCACACCCCACCTGGCGCATGGGCCCCCGCATCACCGTGGACTCGGCCACACTGGTCAACAAGGCGTTCGAGATGATCGAGGCCCACCATCTGTTCGGCGTGGACTGGGACAGGATCGAGGCGGTCCTGCATCCGCAGTCGATCGTGCACGGGCTCGTCGAGCTCGTCGATGGGACGATGCTCGCCCAGATGGCCCCGGCCGACATGCGGATCCCCATCCGCTATGCCCTCACGCACCCGGCGCGGGCGGCGGTTCCGCCGGCACGGCTGGAGCTTCCGGGAACACGCCTTGCGTTCACAGAGCTCCCGAGGGATGGTTATCCGGGCTACTGGGCGGTCCTCGAAGCGGGCCGCCGTGGCGGTACCGCACCGGCGGTGGCCAACGCCGCCGACGAAGTCCTGGTGGCGGCGTTCCTGGAGGGGCGTCTCCCGTTCACGGGGATCGCCGAGGGGATCGCCGAGGTCTTGGGGCGACACGAGGTGCGCCCGGTGGTCCGGGTGGAGGAGCTGGAAGCTGCGGATCGATGGGGGCGTGCGGCAGCGGGACGCTTCGTCGAATCGGGTGCATGGAGGTCCTAGAATGGCACGGATGACGCTCACCAAACGTACAGACTACGGGTTGCGGATCTTGTACGAGCTCGCGCACCGCCCAGATCACCGGCACTCGGCGCGCGCGCTGGCGACCGAGCACGAGGTGCCCGAGGCGTTCCTCAGGAAGATCCTTATGGACCTGCGACAGGCGGGGATCGTGGCCGCGCAGCGCGGACGCACTGGGGGGTACCGATTGGCGGCCGATCCCGAGGAGATCATGCTCTCGTCGGTGCTCAAGGCCCTCAACAGCCAGGTGGTCCGGCTGCCTTGCACGGCGGACATGCCTTGCGAGCGGGATGGAGACTGCCCGGTTCGTCCGCTCTGGCGCTATCTGGAGCAGCGCTTCGCCGAGGAGCTCGACCGTGTCAGCCTGGCGTTCGTACTGGAGCTGGGCGAACAAGAGAAGGTGGTGAGCCGATGAACCCGACACCCGACGGCGTGCGCGCGGTGCTGCGGGAACGTGTCCTCGAGCCCGAGCTCGGTGCGAATATTGTGGATCTTGGCCTTGTCTACGATGTTCAGGTGGTGGATTCCTGTGTGTCGGTGGACATGGCCCTCATCAACCCCGACCGCTCCTACGCCGGCGAACTGGCCGGACAGGTGGAGGCGGTGCTCCGGGAGGTGTTCGAGGGGCTCGAGGTCGAGGTCAGCCTGGTGTGCGAGCCTCCCTGGACACCGGACATGATGGACACCGCACTGCGGCGCCAGTGGGAGGAGCGCTGACGATGGTCCGGTGCGTCTTGTGCTCCGATCGGGCGGGAGATCGGGCCTGCCCTGCCCTCGGCCAGAGGATCTGCAGCCAATGCTGCGGCACGCATCGGCGCAAGCGGGTGCGCTGCATCCCCAGCTGCACGTATCTCGTCACCGCCGAGCGGCACATTCGCGAGCGGAGGGCCAACGAGTTGGTCGCGGCCTGGGCTGCGCTACAGCGCGAACTGGCCGCGCGCGGCGACACCGAGACGTGGCCCTACGTCGAGGTGCTGGCCGAGTTGCTGGCAGCGATGCTTGGACGACACGAGGCGGAGGACGCCGAGGTGGCCGTGGCGCTCGCCGATCTGGATCAGGCGCTCTCCCCCATCAGTCTTGTGGGCTCCTCCCCCACGGTGTTGGGCCGGGCGCTCATCGAGACGATCGGGGCCGCCCTTCAGTCGGGGCGCCTCTCCGCGCCCAAGGTGCGACGCGCCGCGCAAGAGCTGCACACTTGGCTCGAGGCCTACCGGACGACGGACGCGCCGCGCCGGTTCGTGGACGGCCTACTCGGTCTGTTCCCCCCGCGCCCGGAGGGGGGGCAGGGCGGGAGCGGGCTCATCGTTCGCCCCTGATCCAGCGGGCAAGGCCGAGCGCATGTGCCAGCATCATGTACACAAGAGCACCGAAGGACACGCCGACGGCCACCCGCACCCATGCTGGGGCGTCTGCCAGCACGTGAGCGTCGAGCAGGGCGACGGCTAGTCCCATAGCCGCCGACGCGGCGGCCGCGCGGGCGATCGGCCCCAGTTCGAGCCAGCCGTGCATGCGCCGCCACATCAGTCCCCCTTGGAGACAGGCGTTCACCCATCCCGCCACCCCGGTGGCAAGGGCGAGACCGAACGTGCCCCACGGTCCCACCCAGAGAAGGTCGAGCCCGATGTTCGCCGCTGCTGCCACCGCGCCCGTGAGCACCGGCAGTCCGGGCCGTCCGAGGGCGTAGAACGCCCGCGAGAAGAGGTAGACGAGTGTGTAACCCCATAGCCCCACCAGATAACCGGAGAGGGCGCTGTACGTCCGGATCGTGTCGTCGGCGGTGAACGCTCCGTGCTCGAAGAGGAGTGCGATGATGGGTCGGCCCAGTGCTAGGA
>PWTC01000069.1 GCA_003563005.1 Candidatus Acetothermia bacterium | reverse complement strand
CGGGACGTTCCGGCACCGCGATGTAGAATGGTCTAGCCCGATGGGAGGTGTGGCGTGATCGGTGCATCGCGTGTGCTGGCGGCTTCGCTTGCGTTCCATGGGCAGCGACCCAGCGTGGTGGCTGCATGGGCGCGGCGGGCGGGATTCGATGGGGTGGAGATCCTCTGTGAGCCTCCCTGGTATCCCGGTGCATGGTCCGAGGAGGAACGGGCGGCACTGATCGCCGAAACGCGGCACCTCACAGTGACGCTGCATGCGCCGATCGCTGATGTGAACCTGATGTCGCCCCATCCGGGCGCGCGCGCGGCTGCGGAGGCGGAACTCGTGGCCACGCTGCGCCTTGCGGCCGACGTGGGGGCCGACAGTGTCACCTTCCACCTCGGGTACCGACCGCTCCTCGGAGCCCCCCACGACCCTCCCTGGGAGGAGGCCCACCGCGCAGTGCGCCGCTTGGCCGATGGGGCACGTCGCCTGGGCATCGCGCTCTGTCTGGAGAACGATCCCCTGATTCCAGGAGCGTACTTGGCTGATCTGAGGAGGTTGGGTGCCGCCCTTCGGGAACTGGGGATCCCCGGAACGTTGGACGTCGGCCATGCCTGGACGGCGCACGGCCGTGCGATGCCCGAGCTCATTGCATCCTTGGGTCCTCAACTCCGCACTGCCCACCTGCACGACAACGATGGCAGCGGAGACGAGCACATGGCGCTGGGCGCGGGCGCGATCGACCTGGAGACGGTCTGGTCCAGCCTCAAGAGCATCCCCATCTGGGTGATCGAGTGCCTGGACCCAGCAGCGCTTCGTGAGAGCCTGACGCTGCTTCAGCGCCTGGAGGCAACGCAGCCGGCTTGACAGGCCCTCCCCAGCGCTCTATAGAATGCTTGCGGCACCGCTCAACGCATGCTTCCTATATAGGTGCTGCCGGGAGGTAGGGTGGCCTACCAGCGCAAGGTGCAGGTCACGGGCGGTGGGACGTTCCTGGTGACGCTTCCCAAGGACTGGGCGGATGCCCTCGGCGTGACTCAAGGGAGTACGGTCACACTCATGCCGAACGATTCGGGGGCGTTGCTGCTCGTCCCCGATGGGGCCAGGGAGCGTAACCGTTGCGAGCTGGCGATGGACGGCCGCGACTACGTCGGACTCCAGCGGGATGTGATCGCCCGCTACATCGCCGGCTACGACGTCATCCGGGTGGTGGGCGCGCGCATCCGACCCGAGCAGCGACGCATGGTGCGGGAGATTGCGCAGTCGCTGGTGGGGCTCGAAATCCTCGAGGAGTCGCAGACGGCGGTGGTGCTCCACTCGGTGGTGAGCATGCGGGACTTTCCCGTGGGACAGACCATCCATCGCATCTTCGAAATCACGATCGGCATGCTCGACGACGCGGTGGCCGCATGCCGGACCCGTGATGACGAGCTTGCCCGGGACGTTGTCGAGCGTGACGGCGATGTGGATCGCCTTGTGCTCCTGGTGGCACGGCAGTTCGGGCTGTTGCTCCGTGACCTGCTGGTGGAGGAAGAGGTCCAGCTATCCCGATTCCACTTCCACTATCACCAAGCAGTGGCCGATCAGCTCGAACGGGTGGCCGACCATGCGGTCAAGGTGTCGCGGGCGACGCTGGCATTGAGCGAGGATCTCGCCGCGGACGTGCTGGCACGCATCGTGGAGGCGGCCAAGGACTCGCGACGTATCCTCACGGGGGCGGTGCAGGCCTTCGAGGAGCGCGACACGGCCATGGCGAACCGTGTACTCCAGGAGAAGGAGCAGCGCGCGAAGCTTCTCGAGTGGGCACAGGCCGCCACCCGTGCCCAGCCAGGGAACGCGCCTTCGATCAGCATCGTCATGGACAGCCTGCTCAGGACGCGTGAGTACGGGTTCAACATCGCCGAGACGGCCGTCGACGCCGCGGTGGCCCTGCGCGAAGAGGAGTAGCTGACGCGGGTGCCCGTCCTTTGAGGTTACACGAAGCTGGATTGGCCGGTGCACATGTAGATCGTGCGTGCCGCGATGTTCACCGCGTGATCGGCGGCACGCTCCAGATCGCGAAGGGCGAGGAGGAGCCCCACGATGCCGCTGGCCGTGTCCTCGGGCAGATCGGCCCGGGCGCGGCATGTGTTCATGAGGGTTGACACAAGCGTGTGCGTCAGATCCCAGAAGAGCTGGTCCGCTTGTTCATCGGCATGGATGACATGCAAGGCGGCATCTTCATCCCGTGTCGCGTAGGCGTGCACGGCGCGCTGAAGCATGTGCAGGGCTTGGCGTCCTAGGGAGAAGAGGCCGTCCGGCTCGGGCAGGAACTGCAGATTGGCGTGGAGATCCTGGGCATACTGCGCCAGGTTTAGAGCGAGATCTGCGACACGCTCGATGTCGGTGGAGATCTTGAACGAGGCGGCGATGAGCCTCAGATCGCCGGCCACAGGCTGCTGGAGAGCGAAGAGATCGAGACATCGGCGTTCGATGTCCAGGTACTGGTGGTCGATCGCCTCGTCCTCGTCGACAAAGGCACGCGCATCTTCCGCGCCTGGACTGCGCAGGAGGCCGATGGCCCGCTCCAGTCTCTGAGCTGCGTCCGCGCCCATGGCCACGGTGGCCTCCTGAAGTCCGACGAGTTGCTGGCGGTACTTCTCTCGTACCATGCCGCTCACCCGAACTTCCCGGTCACGTAGTCTTCGACCCGCTTGTCGTTGGGGTTCTCGAAGATCCTGTTCGTCTCGTCGTACTCGACCATTTCTCCCCCTGTGAGGAATACGGCGGCCAGATCGCTGACGCGCGCTGCCTGTTGCATGTTGTGCGTCACGATGACCACTGTGTACGTGTCCTTGAGAACCGTAATCAGGTCCTCGATCTTGGCCGTGGCCGTCGGATCGAGCGCACTGGTGGGCTCGTCCATGAGGATCACCTTGGGCTCCATAGCGAGCGCGCGGGCGATGCACAGCCGCTGTTGTTGCCCTCCCGACAGGTCGAAGGCGCTCTTGCCGAGTCGAGTGTGAACTTCCTCCCACAGTGCTGCCTGTCCCAGAGCCCTGGCTACGATGTCGTACAGTACGCGACGCTTCCGGACTCCGTGGATGCGCGGGGCGTACGCGACGTTCTCGTAGACCGACTTGGGGAACGGATTGGGTTTCTGGAACACCATGCCCACCCGGCGTCGCAGGTCGACGACATCCGTCCCTCGGGCCAGGATGTCCCGGCCCTCGAACCAGACCTGCCCCACGGCCCTGGCGCTGGGCACGACCTCGTACAGGCGGTTGAGGACACGCAAGAACGTAGACTTGCCGCAGCCCGAAGGCCCGACGATCGAGGTGATCCGACGCTGGGGGATGTCCAGCGACACATCGGTCAGCACGCGCTCTTGTCCGTAGAAGAAGGATAGGTGCTGCACCGAGAAGGCCGTTCCCATCTCCATCGCGGGGCCTGCTGGCTGAAACTGACTTACCATCGCTTGCGCCTCCGTATGCGGGCGCGCCAGACAGCGGCCCACAGGTACAGGATCAGCACCAGTCCGAGCAGGACCAAGGCCGTACCGAACTGCAGGTGCCGTGTCCGCCAGAACGCGGTGCTCTCCGTGGCCATAACGTAGAGGTGGTAGGGAAGCGCCATCACCTCATCCAGGGGGGACCGGGGCAGGCGCGGGGTGTAGAAAGCGGCGGCGGTGAACATGATCGGGGCCGTCTCCCCTGCCGCCCTTCCCACCGCCAGGATAGCGCCTGTGAGGATGCCCGGGACGGCCACAGGGAGGACGACCGAGCGGACCGCTTGCCACCGTGTGGCTCCGAGCGCGAGGGCCCCCTCCCGGAACTCCTTCGGTACGGCGTTCAACGCCTCCTCGGTCGAGCGGATGAGCAAGGGCATAACCATCAAGCCCAAGGTGAGGGCACCGGACAGGATGGACACACCTAGGCCGAGGGCCTTCACGAAGAAGGCCAGCCCGAACAATCCGAACACGATCGACGGCACCGCGGCCAGGTTGTTGACCCCGATGCGTACCACCCGGATCCACGAGCGCTGCTCGGCGTACTCCGCCAGGTAGATCGCGGCCCCAACCCCCAGCGGAAGGGAGACGATCACGGTTCCCAGGACCAGGTAGAACGTCCCCAGCAAGGCGGGGAAGATGCCCCCCTCGGTCATGCCTCGGCGGGGGAACGCGCTGAGGAACTCCCAGGAGATCGCCGGAGCGCCCCGGACCGTGACGAACCCCAGCACGACGGCCAGGGCAGCGAACACGGCCAGGGCGGACAGCCCGAGCAAGGCGAACGCCGTGCGCTGGCTCCACACGCGGTTCAAGCCAGCCTCCGGATGCGGTTGCCCACCAGTTCGCCGACGACGTTGAGCGTGAGAGTGAACAGGAACAACACCCCGCCGACGGCGAAGAGCGCGTGGTAGTGTGGACTGCCCACCGGCGTCTCCGCCATCTCCAGGGCGATGGTGGCGGTCAGGGTGCGCACAGGCCAGCCGAGCACAGGCGGCAAGGTCGGGGAGTTGCCGGAAACCATGAGCACCGTCATCGTCTCCCCTACCGCCCGACCCATCCCCAGAAGGGTTCCGGCCAGGAGCCCGGAACGGGCGGCGGGCACGACCACGGAGCGGAGCGTCTGCCAGCGCGTGGCACCTAAGGCCAAGGAAGCCTCGCGCCACGTGTCGGGCACAGCAGCCACGGCATCCTCGGCGATGCTCGCCACGGTGGGTACCGCCATGATGCCCAGGAGGAGCGAGGCGGTCAGCGCGGTCTGCCCAGTGGGCAGGTTGAGCGTGGCCTGGAGCCACGGGACGACGATCATGAGACCGAAGAAGCCGTACACCACCGAGGGCACACCGGCCAGCATCTCCACGGCCACCTTCAGCGGGTTCCGGGCAGATGCGGGCGCGACCTCGCCCACGAACAAGGCCGTCCCAATGCCCAAGGGGACGGCGACCAAGAGCGCAAAGCCGGTGACGAGCCCTGAGCCGAGGATCATCGGCAGGATCCCCAGTGAAGGAGGTTCGCTGGTGGGAAACCAGAAGCGCCCTCCGAGGAATCCGCCCAGGCTGACCGTACGAAAGACGGGCATCCCCTCGCGGAAAAGGAACAGGACGATCAACCCGAGAGCGAGGAGGGACACCCCCGCGCACGCCCCCATGATCCAGCGTACGGTGTGTTCCCCGATGCGACTACGGACTTCACTGCGCATGCTCACCCCTCAGCCTGATTACGCGCGTTCATGTTCGTGTGCAGGGCCGGCCGCTGCTGCCAGGAGCAGCGGCCAGCCCTGCAGGGTGGGGTGCGTTACCGGTCGAGCGCCCGGACGGGCACGTACCCTGTTTCCAACACCAACTTCTGTCCCTGGTCGGACAGCACGAAGTTGAGGTAGTCAAGCACAGCCCCGGTGGGGAAGCCGTTCGTGATCATGAAGAGGGGCCGAGCGATGGCGTACGTCCCAGCGACCACGTTGTCGATCGAAGGAGCGATGTACGGCTCTGTCTCCGTCCGGGCCACCTCCAGCGCCTTGACCCGTGGATTCAGGTACCCCAGTCCGATGTACCCGATGGCGCCCGGCGTGGTGGCCACGGCACCCTCGACGGCGGCGGTCGACGGCTGGAAGAGCGCACCGGGCGCGGTGACCTCGGCATTGTCGAGCACGAGTTCCCTGAAGGAGCCGAACGTGCCCGAGGCTGTGTCACGGGAGACGACGACCACACGCAGGTTCGGACCGCCTACCTGGTTCCAGTTGGTGATCGCGCCGGTGTACATGTCCCGGATCTGGGTGAAGGTCAGTCTTTGAATCGGGTTCGAGGGATGAACGATGACAGCCAGCCCGTCGCTGGCGATGTACCAGTTGTAGGGGAGGACGTTGTTGGCGACCGCCCTGCTCCACTCCGTGGCCCGCATGAACCGAGAGGTGTTGCCGATGTCGGTTGTCCCGTCGATGACGGCCGCGATGCCGGTGCCGGACCCGCCGCCCTGGACGGAGATGACGATGTCGGGGCGGATCTCACTGAACGCCTCGGCGGTGATCTGCGCGATGGGCAGGTTCGTCGTCGACCCCTTGATGGTGATCGTGTCGGCGAGTACGGGTGACATGAGCGTGGCCGTTGCGAGGACGAGTGTTGCCAGCTTGCGGATCGTGCGTTGCATGTGTTGCCTCCTTGGGCCGCATCAAGCGGCGATCTATATATTAACGAGCCGAAGTATATAGTGTGTGTCACGCTGTGTCAAGGCCTGTGCCCTGGAGAGCCGCGTAACTCCCTTGAGGAAGGTTTAACGGGAACTTCGGCCGGAGAACCTGGCGTGCATGGCTGCAGGTATATATACTCCCTGATCGGAGGTGTCGCATGAAGCGAGTAATCGTCCTTCTGATGCTGGTTGTGGTCACAGGGGGTTGGGCAGACGAGTTGCGCGTGGCGATCTCCACCGAGCCGCCTGGGCTGGATCCGACGACCCACGCCGCTGGGGTCATCAAGCTCTTGCTCCATCACAACGTGTACGAGTGCCTCGTCCAGTTCGACGCGCAGGCGGGGATCCACGGTCAGCTTGCTACCGCATGGGAGGTGTCCGAGGACGGGACGGAGTACACGTTCCACCTGCGAGAGGGAGTGCGGTTCCACGACGGCACGCCCTGCGACGCCGAGGCGGTACGGCGGAGCTTCCTCAGGACGATGGACCCTGAGACGGGCCATCCGAACCGCGTTTTCTACGAGGTCATCGAGAACGTCCTGGCCGATGATCCTTCCACGGTGCGGTTCGTGCTGAAGGAGCCGTACGCTCCGTTCCTTGCCCTGCTTGCCCTTGGGGATTCGGTGATCGTCCCGGCGCATCGGGACGATCTGGCGCGCCACCCGATGGGCACCGGCCCCTATCGGTTTGTGGAGAGGCGGCCTGCCGACCGGCTGATCCTGGTGCGCAACGAACACTACTACGAGGAAGGTCTGCCCAAGGTGGAGCGGCTTGTCTTCCGGTTCATCCCCGATCCCTCCGCTCAGTTGGCGGCGCTGCGCGCCGGAGATGTGGACCTGGTGGCTGAGGTCACCCCGGAGATCGCCTATGCGCTGCAGGCGGATGCCCGTTTCCGGGTGATCTCCGGCCCATCGAACTTGGTGCAACTCCTGGCGATCCACAACGCGCGTCCCCCGCTCGATCAGCTGGAGGTGCGCCAGGCGATCGCACACGCCATCGACCGCCGGGCGATCATCGAACAGGTCTTCTTCGGATTCGGCACCCCCATCGGCAGCCACCTCACGCCAGCGGTGCCCTACTACGTCGACATGACGGGGCTCTACCCCCACGACCCGCGCCAGGCGCGGGAGCTCCTCCAACAGGCAGGGGTTGGGTTGCCCTTGCGGCTGAGGATGATCCTTCCCGGCTATCCGCAGCATGTGCGCACCGGCGAGCTGATCGCCGCGCAGCTGGCCGCCGTGGGCTTCGAGGTCAGGATCGAGTTGGTGGACTTCAGTACCTGGATGGACCGTGTCTTTGGCCAAGCCGACTACGATCTGACCGTGATCGCCCACCATGGCAGGGCAGATCCAGCGCTGATGTTGACCGGCTACAGCGCGGAGCGTCCCGATTACTACTTCCGTCGCGGCTGGATCAGCGCGGAGCTCGACGCGCTGTTGGAGGAAGGGGCGATCACTGTGGACCCGGCTCGCAGGGCCTCGATCTATGCCCGCATCCAGGAGATCCTTGCAGAAGATGTGGTGAACTACTTCATCCAGGACATGGACGCGATCCTCGCTTTGCGTGCCGGAGTTTACGGTGTGGAGGTGTTCCCGATCTACGTGCTGGACTTCACCAGGGTCGCAATCGAGTGAGCCTGCGGAAGGTGGGGTCCAAGAGGTCGCGGATTCCATCTCCGATCAAGTTCAGGCCGAGCACGGCGAGCGCGAGGGTCACCCCGGGGAACAACGCAGGCCACGGTGACAAAGAGAAGAAGCCCTGGGCCTCCCGTAGCATGCGGCCCCAAGCGGGGTTAGGGGGCTGCACCCCGAGACCGAGGTAGCTGAGCGAGGCCTCCGCGAGCAGTGCGGCAGCGGAGCTGACGGTCGCCTGCACAAGCAGGGGGGAGGCCAGGTTCGGCAGCACATGGCGCCGCACGATCTGTGTCCCGTCGGCCCCCAGCGCGCGAGCTGCGGACACGAACTCGCGCTGCATGAGCGCCGCGAACCCCGCGCGGGCAATCCGCGCGAAGAACGGCACGTTGAACAGCGCCAGCGCGGTGGCCACCCCCGGAAGGCCCGGCCCCCAGATGGCGGCAAGAAGCAGCGCTGCCAGCACCGCCGGGAAGGCCAGCAGCGTGTCCACCAGCCGCATGGCGATCTCCTCCCGAACGCCGCCCACGTAGCCTGCCCACCCGCCGAGCGCGGTGCCGACCAGACCGCCGACGAGCACGGCCAGGGCGGCCACCCCAAGCGAGGTCCGTCCTCCCACCATGACGCGGGACAGCGTGTCCCTACCGAACCAGTCTGTGCCCATGGGGTACCTGGTGCTGGGTGGGGCGAGCCGGTCGGGGCCGGGAACGTTCGGCGTGTGGGGAACCCAGAAGATCCCCAACAACACCGGCAGCAAGGCCAGGGCGAGGCACGCCGCCCCTACCCGCAGGCCGATGTGCCCCCTCATCGGTGTCGCAGCCTTGG
Source organism: Candidatus Acetothermia bacterium (assembly GCA_003563005.1). GTDB lineage: Bacteria > Bipolaricaulota > Bipolaricaulia > Bipolaricaulales > Bipolaricaulaceae > PWTC01. The sequence continues at coordinate 9,343 of PWTC01000069.1, read as the reverse complement.
ATCCAGCAGCCCGTAGCTCAGGTCGACGAGCAGGCTCACGAGCACGATGAGCGCAGCCACCGTGGTGGCCAGGCCGGCCAGCAAGGGAAGGTCACGTGCCTGGACCGCGACCAGGGCCAGTCGGCCCACCCCGGGCAGTCCGAACACGTTCTCGATCACCATGGCACCGGCCAGGAGCCGAGCCATGGTCAGTCCGGCGGTGGTGACAACGGGGACAAGCGCGTTGCGCAGCCCGTGTTGCCAGACGAGCCGGCGCTCGGACACCCCCTTGGCACGGGCCCCGCGAATGTAGTCATGGCTGAGGACGTCGGCCAGGGCAGCCCGCACCATGCGGGCCAGATACGCTGCCCGGGGCAGCGCCAGTGCCACTGCGGGAAGCACGAGGTGGAGGAGCGCTCGAGGGGACTCCCACCCGGGGAAACCGCTCGCGGGAAGCAGGCCGTGTCGCACGGACACGAAGCCCACGAGCAGGATCCCCAGCCAGAACTCCGGGAGGGCGGTTCCCAATTGGGCAAGGCCCACGGTGCCTAGGTCCAGCCAGCTCCCGGGGCGCTTCGCCGCCGCTACGCCCAACGGGAAGGCGAGCGCGGACGCAAGGAGCAGGGCCAGTGCGGCCAGGGGAGCGGTGACCGTGAGGCCGCCGGCCACGAGCGGGGCGACGGGCCGATCGTAGGTGAGCGAGGTGCCCCAGGACCCGGTGACCAAGCCGCCCATCCAGCGGACGAGACGAGCCGGCCAGGGCCTGTCAAGGTCGAGCCGCTCACGGGCCAAGCGGTACGCGGCGGGATCCGCCTCGGGCCCCACGATCACCCGTGCCGGGTCACCCGGGACTACGGACAGGACGAAGAACACCGCCAGCGCCACGATGACCAGGGTGCCCGCCGATGCCACCAGGCGTCGCAGCAGGTGCTCCCACATCCGGTCAAACGGGGCAGAGCGCGACGCTCCTCCCCGTTCAGTCCTCCTTCAGGACGACGTGCGCGGCGGCCAGGCGTGCGATCGGCACGCGGAACGGCGAGCAGCTCACGTAGTCCATCCCCACGCGGTGGCAGAACTCCACGCTGTCCGCATCCCCGCCGTGCTCACCACAGATGCCGACCTTGAGGTCCGGGCGCGCGGTGCGCCCCCTCGTGACCCCGAGCTCGATGAGCTCGCCGACGGCCTCCTGGTCGATCGTCTGGAAGGGGTCGGACGTCAGGATCCGCTGGGATAGGTAATCTGGCAGGAACCCGCCGATGTCGTCCCGGCTGAACCCGAACGTCATCTGGGTGAGGTCGTTCGTCCCGAAGCTGAAGAAGTCGGTCACCTCCGCGATCTTCCCCGCCTGAAGCGCGGCGCGCGGGATCTCGATCATCGTGCCGAAGAGGCACGGGAGCTCCTCGAGCTCATACTTACCCCTCACCTCGTTGTGGATCTCCTCGAAGATACGCCTCTGGTGTGCGAGCTCTCTCTCTGTGCATGTCACGGGGATCATGATCTCGGGGAAGGCCTCGTGGCCTTCCACGCGGAGCTCCGCCGCGGCCTCCAGGATCGCCCGCACCTGCGTCTCGGTGATCTCCGGGTAGGTGACACCGAGGCGCACCCCGCGGTGACCGAGCATGGGGTTGCTCTCTCGGAGCGCATCCGCACGTCGCGCGAGCTCGGAGCTGTCCACCCCCAGCTCGGCGCCCAGGGCAGCGAGGCGGTCTTTGTCGTGGGGAACGAACTCGTGCAGCGGGGGGTCTAGCAGACGGATCGTCACCGGTCGTCCGGCCATCACCTCCAGTGTTGCCTTGACATCTCGTTTGACATGAGGAGCGAGCTCGTCGAGGGCGGCCCGGCGCCTGTCCTCCGACCCGGCCATGATCATCTTCCTGAGGATGAAGAGGGGCTTCTCCCCTCCTTCGCCGTAGAACATGTGCTCTGTTCTGAACAGTCCGATCCCTTCGGCTCCGAACTTGATCGCCTGGGCGGCGTCCTTGGGTGTGTCGGCGTTCGTGCGCACCCTAAGCACGCGGAAACGGTCGACGAGCTCCATCAGTCTGGCATAGTGTTCGTTCTTATGGAGTTCGGCCGGCACCAACGGGAGTTTCCCCTCATAGACGAAGCCCCGGGTACCGTTTAGGCTGATCCAGTCTCCTTCCTTGACGACTACGCCGCCTTTGGTGCGGAACGAGGTCTCGTCCTCGGCGATCTCGACCTCGCTGCATCCGACGATGCAGCACTTGCCCCAGCCGCGTGCCACGAGCGCTGCGTGCGAGGTCATACCGCCCTTGCTCGTGAGGATGGCCTGAGCGCTGTGCATGCCGTCCACGTCCTCGGGCGAGGTCTCCTCGCGTACAAGAATGACCTTCTCGCCTTTCTCGGCCCAGCTCACCGCGTCCTCGGCGGTGAACACCACCCGGCCGATCGCCCCGCCCGGACCTGCGGGAAGTCCGCTGGCGATGGGCTCAGCGCTCTGTTCGGCCTTCGGGTCGAGCATCGGAAGCAATAGTTCGACGAGTTGAGAGGGGGTGACGCGCAAGACCGCGGTCTTCTCGCCGATGAGATGCTCCTCATACATGTCGATTGCCATGCGCACGGAGGCGACCCCGTTCCTCTTGCCGACGCGGCACTGCAGGATGTACAGGGTTCCCTTCTCGATCGTGAACTCGATGTCCTGCATGTCCTTGTAGTGACGCTCGAGGCGCACGCGGTGCGCGTCCAGTTCCTTGTAGAGCTCGGGCATGAGGTGCTCGAGGGTCGGCAGGTCGCTGCTGAGTTCGTTGGCCGAGGCCTTGTTGAGCGGTGCGGGCGTGCGGATCCCGGCCACGACGTCCTCGCCTTGCGCGTTGATCAGGTACTCCCCGTAGAACGTGTTCTCACCGGTGGCCGGGTTGCGGGTGAAGGCCACCCCGGTGGCGCTGTCGTCCCCCATGTTGCCGAATACCATCGCTTGGACGTTCACCGCGGTCCCCTCTTCGTCGGGAATCCGCTCGATGCGCCGGTACTCCACGGCCCGACGCCCCATCCAGCTTGCGAACACGGCCCCGATGCCGCCCCACAGCTGCTCCATGGGGTCGTCAGGGAAGGGAACGCCCAGTGTGTCGTGGACCATTCGCTTGAAGTCAGCGACGAGTTCCTTCAGGTCCTCGGCAGTCATCTCGACGTCGAGTTGGTATCCCTTCTTCTGCTTTGCACGCCCCAGGTGTGCGTCGAGGAGCCTGCGGATGCCCTTGCCTCCCTTGGGCGTGATGCCTGCACCCTTCTCCATAACCACATCGGCGTACATCATGATCAGCCGACGGTAGGCGTCCCAGGCGAACCGCTCGTTCCCGGTCCGGGCGACGAGCCCTGCGAGGCTCGTCTCGTTGAGCCCGACGTTGAGCACGGTCTCCATCATGCCGGGCATCGACCTGCGTCCACCGGAACGGATGGAAACGAGCAACGGGTTCTCCGGATCGCCGAATTTCTTGCCCGTGATCTCCTCGACCCGTGCCAGCGCTGAAGCGACCTCGCTCTCGAGCCCCTGGGGGTAAGCGCGGTCATGTTTGTAGTAGTGGGTGCACACCTCGGTACTGATCGTGAAACCCGGCGGGACGGGGATTCCCAGGCGGGCCATCTCCGCTAGGTTGGCCCCCTTCCCCCCAAGCAGGTCCCGCATGTCCGCCGATCCGTCGGCGGTCCCCCCTCCGAAGGCGTACACGCTTCGCTTTTGCTCTGTCATCCTTCCCTCCCCACCAGGGCCTGCGCAAACGCGGTCACCCTGAACGTTTCGATGTCCTCAAGTCCCTCGCCCACCCCGACCCAGAGGATCGGGATACGGAGTTGACGCCAAATCGGCAGGATCGCACCGCCCTTCGCCGTCCCGTCCAGCTTGGTGATCGCAAGCCCCGTGACCCCCACGGCCTGGTCAAACAGGTGGGCCTGAGAGACAGCGTTCTGGCCTGCAGAGGCATCGACGACGAGCAATCGCTCGTCGGGCGGTCTGCCCTGCAGGCGTTCCACCACGCGACGGACTTTGCCGAGCTCTTCCATGAGCGGGCGCTTCGTCTGAAGGCGTCCTGCCGTATCGATCAAGACAGCATCATACCCCCGAGTGCGCCCGCGCTCCACGGCGTCGTGGGCCACCGCCCCAGGGTCGGCCCCGGGTTTCTGGGCGATGAGGTCCAATCCGGCGAGCTCAGCGAGCCCGGTGAGTTGTTCGATGGCCGCGGCGCGGAACGTGTCCGCGGCAGCAAGGAGCACGCGCTGACCTTCGCCGGCGAGCGCCTTGCCCACCTTGGCCACTGTCGATGTCTTCCCAGAGCCGTTCACGCCCACGAACAACAGCACCTGCGGTCGCGTATCCGGCTGTGGGAGGGGCAGTGCGCGCTCGGCGCCCTCGAGCATGCGTTCTACGGCATCGACGAGATGCGTCTGGAGTCCATCGAACGTGAGGCCGTCCTTCCTGGCTCGCTCGCGCAGGGGGGTGAGGAACTCCTGGCAGACCTCCAGTCCCACGTCCGCGGAGAGGAGCATCGCCTCGAGCGTGTCCAGGTCGTCCGCGTCGACCTGTGACGACGTGCCCTCCAGAGGCGTCCACAGGCGCTCCCGTGTGCGGGCGAGCCCTTGGCGCAGTCGGTCCCAAACGGCGCTCACATCTCCTCCGGGGTGGACAGCCCCAGCACGGTGAGGCCGCGCCGAAGGACGAGGCCCACGCTGGCCAGCAGCGCCAGCCTGGCCGGTGTGGCCGCTCCTTGGCCGAGCACACGGACCCGGCTGTAGTAGGGGTGAAAGAGGCCCGCCAGGTCCTCAAGGTACTCGCACACGAGATGCGGCGCGTAGCCGTGTGCTGCACTGGCCAGCACCTCGGGGAAGCGGTCGAGTTCAAGGATGAGCGCGCGCTCTGCCTCGTCTGTGAGCGGGGAGAGGTCCACCTCGACGAGGGAGGCTGGCAGCTCGCCCGTTCGTTGCGCCTCCCGCAGCACGGAGGCGACACGCGTGTGGGCGTATTGGATGTAGTAAACGGGGTTCTCCATGCTGGTGTCCTTGGCCAGGGCGTAGTCGAAGTTCAGATGGCTCGAGGGTTTGCGCATCACCATGAAGTAGCGGAACACGTCGCGTCCCAGTTCCTCCACGAGATCCGAGAGGCGGAGAAAGCGTCCGGCCCGGGTGGACATGCGCTGTACACCCTCGGCTCCCTTCAGGGTGACGAACTGATGGATGCAGTAGTCGAGGAACGTATCCGGCACGTCCAGTAGCTTGAGGCCGAGCTTGACCTGCCGTTGCGTGTCCACGTGGTCCGCCCCCTGCACGTCGATCACCCGCTCGAAGCCGCGGCGGAACTTGTCCATGTGGTAGGCGATGTCCACCATGATGTACGTCGGGGTCCCATCGGACTTGATCAGGACGGGATCTCGGGAAAGGCCGTGTGCCGTGGCCTCTAGCCATCGGGCTCCCTCGCGCTCGTACACCGCGCCACGGTCGGCCAGTGCTTCCAGGGTCTCGGCCACGAGGCCTCGTCGATGAAGATCGCCTTCGCGTGTCCACACGTCGAACGCTACACCCATCGCCTGGAGGTCTTCGCGGATCACCGCCATCATCCGCTCCACCGCGAACACACGGATCTCCCCTTCGGCCTCCGTCGTCCAGGTCGGATAACGGTCGCCCCACTGCTGGGCGAGCTCCTCGCCGAGGGCAGCGAGGTAGTCCCCTTGGTAGCCGTCCTCGGGGACGGGGACGGCATCCCCCAAGGCCTGGCGATAGCGAGCCCACAGCGACCGGGCCAGCATGACGATCTGGTGGCCCTCGTCGTTCATGTAGTACTCCCGGGTCACGTGCCATCCGCGTTGCGCGAGCAGCTCGGCCAGTACGTCCCCCAGCGCTGCCTGTCGACCGTGGCCGACGGTGAGCGGGCCGGTGGGGTTCGAGGAGACGAACTCGATCTGTAGCGGTCGACCTGCCCCCTCGTCCGAGCTGCCGTAGCTCTCCCCGTCGATGATCACCCCGCGAACCACCTCACCAAGGGGGATCGGGGCCATGCGGAAGTTCAGGAATCCGTCCACTGCGCTGACCTCGGAGAACGGGGTTTCGCCGTCGAGTTGCTCAGCGAGCTGGCGCGCCAGTTCTTGCGGGGAGCGCCGTACGCTGCGGGCGAGCGGGAAAGCGATGCGGCTGGTCAGGTCTCCGTGCTCGCTCCTCTGGGGCCGCTCCACCGGGACCTCGTGCGGGGCCGGGACGCCCATCCGCTCAAGGGCCTCTTCGATGGAGCCCCTGACGTGTGCCTCGAGGCGCATCTACTTCTCGATGACGAGCCTCAGGCCCGTCTTCCTCTCTCCACCGATTTCCACGTCGATGAACCCGGGCACGACCCGGATGCCCGGCTCGCCCTCGCGCTCGACCAGCCTGCGGGCGATGGCCACCGCCTTGACAGCCTGATTCACGGCGCCGGCCCCGATGGCGTGGGCCTCCACGATGCCGTCGTTTTCGAGCGCTCCGGCGATGGCACCGGCTACGGCATTGGGATTGGACGCTGAAGCGACCTTGAGGATCTCCATTGCGGCCTCCTTTGGTGCGGCCCCTGGGGGCGTCGCGTACGTCGGCCCTTCATTATACGTATCCCTGTGCGGGAGCGTCAATTGAGCCCGTTCCCTCCGCTGTCTTCTTACCTCAGCCTGTCGCACCGCTATAATGCACGCCGAGGAGGCGGGGTGATGCACAGGAGGATCCGAAGGCTCGGATGGAAGACGGCCCTGCTTGCGATCGCGCCCCTGACGTTGGGGTTGATCCCCGGGGTGCCGCACCCGTTCATCCACGCGTTCCTGTGGTGGGTGCCGGTGCCTGAAAGGGTCGACGTTCCGGAGCCACGCGAAGGGGTAGACCGGGTGCTGATCATCGCGCCGCATCCGGACGACGAAGTGCTCGCCCTCGGATCGACGATCGCCCAGCTGGCACGTGAAGGAGACCAGGTGCTCGTGGTCTTCCTCACCAACGGCGATGCCAACCGGGCTGCGAAGAACCTGCTGACGCTGAACCCGCTGCGTCGCGCGCCGGACTATCGCGCGCTGGGCTACCGCAGGCAGAAGGAGGCCGTCCGCGCGTTGGGGATCCTGGGTGTCCCCGAGTCGCACGCCATGTTCCTGGGGTACCCGGACGGAGGCCTCTACGCCCTGTGGACGGACCACTGGGAGGAGACTCGGCCCTACAGGAGCCCCTTCACACGTGCCTCACACCCGTTCTACAGCAACAGCTTCAACCCTGAGGCTGTGTATGCCGGGGCACACTTGGCACGTGACCTTGCGACGATCATCTCCTCCTTCCGGCCGACGGTCGTGTACATGCCCCACGAGCAGGACAAGCACCCGGATCATCGGGCAGGGTTCCTGTTCGGCATGGCGGCGCTGAGCTCAGCAACGGCCGAGTTGATGCCTGAGGTGCGGCTGTACGTCGTGCACGTAGCGGATTGGCCTAAGCCCGTGCAGCTCCTTCCGGGACTGATGCTTGCGCCGCCCGACCTCAATGGGGACTGGGCATGGTATACGGTGGAGTTCCCCGAGGAAGTGATCGACCTCAAGCTCGCGGCGGTGCGGGCATACACCTCTCAGATGTGGACGAACGGGCGTTTCTTGGGCAAGTTCATACGTGCCAGCGAGGTGTACGCCGTCCCCGCCGAATCGTCCTGGGAAGCTCTTCGGTAGCCGGATGAACGTGGATGGCTGCGGGAGAGCCGCGAGCGGTATGAGAGCGCGCTGGTGATGCCGTCCCCCCGCAGCTTCGAGAGGTACCTCCCGCCCTTGCGCTGCCGGCTCGTCGTGAACCCCATCGCAGGGCATGGCGCATCTGTGCGGCGTCTATCGTCCATCTGCCATGAGCTGAAGGCGCTTGGGGTGGCCTACGATGTGGCGATGACCGAGGAACCAGGCCACGCGACATATCAGGCGCGCCGAGCTGTCGAGGAGGGGTACGGCGTTGTTGTCGCTGTGGGCGGCGACGGGACGTGCAACGAGGTGCTCAACGGGGTGATGGAACTCGAGCCGGAGGCGCGTCCTGTTATGGGCGTGCTTCCGGTGGGGCGCGGGAACGACTTCGCCCACGGCATCGGGGTGCCGGCAGAACTCAAGGCGGCCTGTCGGTTGTTGGCCCAGGGCACGCGACGCCGCATCGATGTGGGGCATGTGGCGGGAGGCGCGTTTCCGGGTGGGTGCTACTTCGGAAACGGTGTCGGCATTGGATTCGACGCGGTCGCCGGTTTCGTGGCCATGAAGGTGAGGATCCTGCGGGGTTTTGCCGCCTATACGTTGGCAGCGCTGGCGACGAACTTCGTCTACTTCCGAGCTCCCGTGCTTAGAATCGAGACGGAGGGCGGCACGATCGAGCAAGCCTGCCTGCTCGTGTCGGTGATGAACGGGCGGCGCATAGGTGGGGGATTCCTGACTGCGCCCTCCGGGCAGCCTGACGATGGGCTGCTGGATCTGTGCATCACACGCAAGGTGAGCCGGATGAGGGTGTTTACTCTGATACCCGCATTCATGCGGGGCACCCAGGCAAGGAGCGCGGCGGTTACCACTGGGCGGTCCCGTCGGGTGGTGGTGACGGCCGTCGAAGGGGGCATCCCTGCCCATGCCGACGGTGAGACGCTATGTACGGAAGGGGACCGCCTTGTGATCGAGGTGCGCCCGGCCCAGATCGACGTCCTGACAAGGCCTAGCGTGGCGCCATGAGGCGGGCGATGGACGCGGCCCTGCGGGCGCTGGTGCGCGCACTGGCGCGCGTCGAGGCGGAGGAACTCGACAAGGTGCCACCCCGTGGGCCGCTGATCCTGGTTGTCAACCACATCAACATGCTCGAAATACCGATCCTGCATGCCCAACTGCAGCCCCGCCCACTTACGGCGCTTGCCAAGGCCGAGAGCTGGCGGAACCCGGTGGTGGGGAAGCTCTTCGACCTGTGGGGGATCATCCCGATCCGGCGTGGGGAGCGCGACATGAACGCCTATCGCGGGGCCCTGGCGGCGCTGTCGGAGGGCAAGCTCGTCGCCATCGGTCCTGAGGGAACGCGTAGCCACGATGGGGTGCTCCGGCGCGCCCAGGGGGGTGTGGCGAGCCTCGCGGTGCGCAGCGGCGCCCCGCTGCTCCCCGTGGCGCACCATGGTGGGGAGGCGCTAGGCCGCAACCTGCGTCGGTTCCGCAGGACTCCGTTTCGCGTGTCGGTGGGTGACCCCTTCCACGTTGCCCTGGAAGGCGCGCGCCTCTCCCGCGAGGTGCGCCGCGCCATCACGGACGAGATCATGTACCAGCTGGCTGCGTTGCTTCCACCGACATACCGGGGACACTATGCGGACTTGGGGCGCGCTACGGAGCAGTACCTTCGGTTCGCGCCGCCCGCCCGGAGCAACCTGCAGCGT
>PWTC01000117.1 GCA_003563005.1 Candidatus Acetothermia bacterium | reverse complement strand
GGTGGACGATTGGGGTGAGATGACGCTCGTTCTCAACATGGGTCAACGGAAGTACCTTATGTGGGGGGTTGCCCTGGCGGCGATGATCGTGTTGGCATGGGTGCGCCCTTATGCTCTGGTCGACGGACTGCAGCGGGGAGGCCTGTACGCGCTGCTCGTGCTCCCGATGGCGCTGGTCCTGGGCATCCTGGGGCTGATCAACCTCGCGCACGGCGAGTTCATGATGCTCGGGGGCTACTTCGCCTATTGGCTGTTCGTCCACACCGGTCTGGATCCCCTCGTGGCGATGCTGCCCGCCCTGGCTGCGTTCGCCATCATCGGCGCGCTCACGTACGTAGGGACGATAAGCCGCGTGCTCAAGGCGCCCCGACTCATCCAGCTTCTGCTTACCTTCGGAGTGTCGCTGATGCTGGCTGAGTTCGCCAGCATGATGTGGACATCCCGACCTGTCAAGCCCAGTTTGGGGTATGTGTACTCCTCCATGCGGGTGGGTTCACTCACCATAGGGACGTATGCGTTCGTGTACACCGGCGCTGCGATCGCTGTGCTGATCGGGCTGATGCTGTTCCTCCGCTACACCCGGACCGGCAAGGCTGCCCTTGCAGCTGGTCAGAACCCCCGAGGTGCGAGGCTCGTAGGGATCAACGTGAACTGGATCTACCTGATCGTGTTCAGCCTCTCGGTTGCCCTCACCGGGGCGATCGGAGGTCTGTTCATCACCCGGCACTCGGTCTTCCCCTATGTCGGCTCTCCCTACACGTTGAAGGGCGTTCCGCTGATCGCTCTGGCCGGCATCGGGAATCTGCCGGGCCTCGTCTTCGCTGGGATCGGTCTGGGTATTCTGGAAGCCCTCGTGATGTCGTTCCACGAGGCGTACCGCTGGGCAGACGTGGTCTTCCTGGTGGTGCTGATCGCGGTGGTGATGGGCAAGTCCCTCAGGAGGCAGACGGCATGAAGACCATGAGGTTCCTCCCCTACATCGTTGGGGCTGCGGTGGCTGCAACCTTCCCCCTCATGGCGGGCGTGTACATCCAGCAGGTTGCGATCACGATCTTGATCTACATGACGTTGGCCATCACCTGGGACATGCTGCTTCGTTCCGGACAGCTGAATTTCGGCAACTCGGGGTTCTTTGGAATCGGAAGCTACGCAGCCGTGCTGCTTTTCCTCAACTCCGGGATGCCGGCCTTCCCCAGCATCCTGCTAGGAGGACTGATCACAGGCGGGGTCGCACTGCTCCTGGGGCTGGCCATCCTGAGGCTCCGCGGGCTCTACTTCGCGATCATCACCTTGGCTCTAGCGATGGTGTTCCCCGTGATCGCAAGGAACCTTCCTGGGCTGACAGGGGGAGCTGCCGGCAGGATGCTACCGGTTGTGCTGTTCCGGGGAGACGCGGCCCAGACATACTGGCTTGTGCTGGGGTTCACCGTGCTGGTCATCCTGTTCTCGGAGCTCTTCGAGCGAACGCGGATCCGTTTCGCCCTCACCGCGATGCGCAACGACGAGAAGGTCGCCAAATCGAGCGGCATCAACGTCTACATGTATCTCGTGTTCGCGTTCACCTTGACCTCGATCCTCCAAGGCGTGGCCGGCGGCCTGTACGCGCACATATTCGGGTTCGTGGCCCCTGAGTCGACCTTCAGCGTGACATTCCTGCTGCTACCCCTGACCATGGCCCTTCTCGGTGGGATCTACAGCACCTGGGGGCCGGTCGCAGGCGCCCTCATCCTGGGTGTGGTCGCAGAGTATCTGAAGCTGCAGATCCCCTACGGCCATCTGATGGTCTATGGGGCGATGATCGTGGTCGTCACGCTCTTCGCCCCGCGGGGCGTGCTCCGGACGCTCAAGGTCCAGACGACTCGGCTGCTCGCAGCACGGGGGGGACGATGAAGCGGCAACATCGTGGTATGGAGCGGAGGTGCAAGCCATGGCCGTACTGAGGACGCAAGGGTTGACCAAACGGTTCGGCGGCTTGGTGGCGCTCAGCGAGGTCTCGATGGAGGTCTCCAAGGGAGAGATCCTCGGCATCATAGGCCCCAACGGCGCTGGGAAGACCACGCTGATCAACGCGGTCGCCGGGTTGTACATGCCTGACGAGGGTCAGATCTTCCTTGGGGACCGGGACATCACCTACGCCCGTCCCCACATCCGAGCCAAGATGGGCATTGCACGCACGTTCCAGCTGATGCAGCCCCTGGTGGACCTCTCTGCTCAGGAGAACATCATGGTCGGCGCGCTGTTCGGCCAGCCCCAAAGCCTTCGCGACGCAAGGCGTACGGCCTTCGAGATCGGCGAGATTCTGCAGTTCGACGCCATGGACCGCAGCATCGCCAACCTGACGGCCCTCGACATCAAGAAGCTCGAGCTCGGACGGGCGTTGGCCACGCGCCCCACGGTGCTGTTCCTCGATGAGGTTATGGCAGGCCTGAACCAGGACGAGACGAAGGCGATGATCTCTGTCGTCCGGGGCATCCAGGGCCAAGGATTGGCCTTGTGTGTCGTGGAGCACGTGATGAGCGTCATCGGCGAACTGACCGACCGCGTCATCGTGCTGAACACAGGCATGCTGATCGCTGAGGGCCCATACGCAGAGGTCTCCGCCGATCCACAGGTCATCACCGCGTATCTTGGGAAGGAGGAGTGATGCTCAGCGTCTCGGGACTCAATCACTACTACGCCAAAGCCCACATACTCCGCGACCTCACTCTGAGCATAGGTGCGGAATCCGTTGGGCTGTTCGGCCCCAACGGCGCGGGCAAGACGACGCTGGTCAACGCTATCACGGGCTTCGTGCGTCCCCGGTCGGGGGAGATCATGTTCGCGGGGAACTCGCTGCTTCGTCTTCAACCGCATCAGATCACGCGACTCGGCATCGCCACCGTCCCGCAGGGGAGGGAGCTGTTCCCATTCCTCTCCGTGCATGCCAACCTCGAAACCGGTGCGGCCTACATACCTCAGGCCCGCGGCCACATGGCCGAGTCCCTGGAGTCCGTCTTCCAGATGTTCCCCATCCTCAAGGCACGCTCTCGGCAACCTGCGGGGACCCTGAGCGGAGGGGAGCAACGAATGCTGGTGATCGGCCGCGCGCTCATGTCTAAGCCGAAGCTGATGATCCTCGACGAGCCGACTCTGGGGCTGCAGCCGTCGCTGGTTACCGAACTGTTCCGCACCATCAGGGAGATCAGCCAGCAGATGGCAGTCTTCCTCGCCGAGCAGAACGTACGGCAAAGCCTGAAGTCGGTCGACCGTGGCTACGTCATCGAAAACGGAGCGATCGCGCTTGAGGGGACGTCTGAAGATCTGCTGGACAACGAGCACGTCAGACGTGCGTACATGGGTGTCTGACAAGGGACAGACAGAGAAGGAGCGGCCTGTGGGGGCCAAGGCACTGGCTCTGTGTGGGAGCCCGAGGCAACGGAGCAACACGGCGGTGTACCTGGAGGCGTCGCTGTCCGCACTCGCCCAGCACGGCGTGCAGACGGAGCTTGTGGCGATGTGGGACAGACCGATCCTCAGCTGTCGTGCGTGCTATGCGTGTTGGGAGAGCGCCGAACCCACATGCCAGGTGCGAGGAGACAGCTTCCACGAGCTGTTCGCGAAGATGCTTGCTGCCGATGCGCTGCTGGTTGGCTCCCCCGTCCACTACAGCGCAGTGCATCCAGCGATCTGGTCACTTCTCGTTCGAGCTGGATTCCCCAGCATGAAAGGCCACCCGCACAGTGCCCCAAGACCATTCTCCCGCAAGATCGGGGCACCGATCACCGTGGCTCGTCGCGCGGGGCAGAACACGGCCTTTGCCCAGCTCTTGCTGTGGTTCTCGATCAACGAGTTCATCGTCCCCGGCTCTATCTACTGGACGGTGGGGGTCGCACGGTCTGCTGGGGACGCCCATGGCGACGCAGAGGGGATCAGCGTAGCGCGGCGCGTAGGTGAGAACATCGCTTGGCTTCTAGACAAGCTCAGAGCATGAAGGAGGTCGGTACTGTGGGCGATGGAACCGGTGGGAGGGACAACTCGAAGCGAACTGCCCCGAGAGCAACGGTGTATCCAGGCCCGGGGTCGGTCTACAACCTAGGAAGCATTCTCGAGCGGAACGCATCGCCTTCGGGCTTCCCCGAGAGAACAGCCGTCATCGATGTGGGAGACCGCCGAACCGCTCGGATCTGGACCTACGAGATCCTTAACAAGCGCGCCAATCAGTTTGCCCAGGCGCTGATCGCTCTGGGGTGCAAGAGGGGAGACCGGGTGTTCGTGCTGCTCCCGAATCGCCTCGAGACACTGGAGGTCCTGTACGGATGCCTCAAGATCGGTGCCGTCTTTACCCCTGCCAACTTCCGGTTCTCAGCGGAGGAACTCCTGTACCTGGTAGACGATGTCCAATCGAGAGTCTTGGTGTTCGACACAGAGTACCTGGACAAAGCCCGTGCGGTGGTCGAAGGGCGACCGCAGATCAAGAGCATCGAGGTCGGCACGCACCAGCTCGACACATCGCTCGACTACGAGTCTCTTCTCAGCCGGGCTTCGGACCACCCTCCCGCATGTGCCACCTTGCCCGAGGAGACGGCCATGATCCTGTTCACCGCCGGGACGACCGGTCATCCAAAGGGCGTGAAACTGACCCACCGCAGTACGTTCTTCGCCTGCATGGCCAACGGCATCTCGGCCTCCATGACCCAAGATGACGTGTATCTGGGCGCGCCGCCCATGTTCCACGCCGGGGGACTGACATGTTTCCAGCTGTACATGCTGATGATCAACGGAACGATCGTCCTTCAGCCCCGCTGGAACGCGCAGGAGACACTCGAGCTCATCGAGGAGTACGGTGTAACCTACCACTTTGGGATCGCCACCCAGCTCAAGCTCATGGTCCAGATCGACGGTTGGCAGAACTACGTGCGCTCGCTCCGCGCGGTCAACGGCGGGGGTGAGCCTCAGCCAGCCGAGCTGAAGAAGGCGTTCATCGATCAGGGTATCGCCTACTTCAGCGGCTATGGCCTTACGGAGACGGGCGCGACCGGCCTCAACTGGCCTGCGCGCGGGCCGGACGATCCCATGCTCCGGAAAGCAAGCGAGTGCATGGGCAAGCCGCCGACATTCGTCGAGGTGAAGGTCATCAACGAGGACGGGCGCGATGCAGCGCCGGAGCAGGTCGGCGAGATTCTCATCAGGCGG
>PWTC01000081.1 GCA_003563005.1 Candidatus Acetothermia bacterium | reverse complement strand
TGCCCGCAGCGCTGGCATGGAGCACGCTCAAGAAGCGACACTGTCGCAACGCTTATCTGTTGAGAGTCCGTGCACCGCACGCCTTCCCGCTCTATCCTGTGGCATGGACCCTGAACGCGTAGGGGAAGATCTCGTCCCCTGCCTCAGCAGAGCGGAGCATCGGCTCCGCGCTGCCGATCTTGATCCCGTGGTGCGCCTCCTGCTGCTCCGGGATGTGCTGGCGTTGCCCGAGGCATCCCCGGAACTGAAGGACGCTCGTGCCTCCGCCTCTACGAGTGTCCATGTCCGCCGTCTGCAGGCTGCCCAACTCCCGGACGGAAGCTGGGGGCCGTTCCACTCAATGCGCAGCGCCCAGCGCGCCCGAGTTCCCACCACGGAAGCGGGGGTGACGCGAGCCTTGGCGCTGGGACTGGAGGACACCCACCCAGTCCTTCGCCGCGCCGGGGATTACATCGAGCGGATTCTCGCCAACGCCGAGCCGTTCCCCGATCGGGCCGAGGTGAACGCGCGTTGGCCGATCGGGACCACGCTCTTCGCCGCGGGGACCCTCGCCCGCTTCCGGCCGGCATCGGCCCTCCTTGCGGAGCCCCGTTCCTACTGGACAGAGGTGGCCACGGCGACCTTCGCCAGCGGCCGCCACGATCCCGAGGCCGAGCTCGCCTGTCATCGCAGTCTCTCGGGCCTCAACATCCGGGAGCTTCGCTACCTCGAGCTGGGGAACGCCTACGCCCTGGCCTTGCTCGGGTCCTGCCCAGGCCTGATGGCCGAGAACGTGGAACGGGCCTACTGCCGCTGGCTCTGGACACGATGCGTGCCTCACCCAGGACCGGGCTATCTGCAGGTAGATCTCGATCACCTGCCCCCTCCCCACAAGCCTGGCCTGTGGGATCGCTGGCTGGCCGCACAACAACTCATGGCAAGCCTGCCTACCTGGGCAAGACTCGCGGACAGCGTTCTCGGGGAGCTGGTTGCCGTGGTGAGATCGGACGGCTTATGGGACTTCGGCCCGCGTCCGCCCGGATCGCCGAGGCTTCCGCTGTCGGAGTCCTGGCGCACCAAGGGGGTCCGCGCCCACGACTGGACAGTGCGCGTTCTGGGGCTGGCAGCATGCCTGATCCGTTCTGTAGCATCCGACGCCCTGGGCCCATAGCTCCCACCCTTGCAGGCCGTGTTCGTCTACGAGCACAGGCTCGTCCACGCCTCGTCGCACTCCTCGTCGACGCCGAACGGGTGAAGGAAAGCCGTCTCATCCTGCCGCAGGTGTTCGACCACGACGCGCACCACATCACGTGCGCGGGCGAGCCGTGCATCGCCGTACCCGACGCTGCCGCGTCGCTGGAGGCCACGCTCATCCAACCAATCTTCCACCAAGACGAAGTTCCGGCAGCAGTGGTCGATCTCCTCATACTCGAGCCAAGATGGCCTGCCGTCCCGCAGAACCGCCAGGCGCTTCGCTCGACGGTAGCGAACGCCCGCCATGAACTCACCTAGGTGAATGGTGGTGTTCGCATCGTGGCCCACGCCCAGCAGAAGCACTTGCCCGTTCAAGGCGTGGACCCGGCCTGCCGGGCTATCCGGCCCGTGGGGTACCTCGATCGGGTGTGGTGCGGTGATCTCGCCCGCCCTCGGCCCGGCCGCGGCGAACGCGTGCGGGCTGTCGCTACGACGCACGCCCGCCAGGCGCCAGAACCTATCCGCCACCACGCCCATCCCCCGACAGGGTGTGGCATTCAGATCGAAGGGAACCTCATCGCCGTCCGTCATGCTGGGCATGACCAGCGTGCCCACCGGCCCCAACGCCTCCCGCAGGGCCTCGATCAGCCCCCGCGGCCCCCCTTCCACCGGCCCCACTTGGGAGAACGCTGTGTGCACAAGGAGCACAGCGCCTGGCTCAACGCCCAGCGCAAGCAGCTGCTGGATCAGTGCGTGCTTGCCGACCTCGCGCTGCATGCGAAGATCATACGCTCGCGCAGACGGGGCCGGCGACACATGTACTGCCGCCGATCCGGAGGGTAGGGGCAGCTCTGCCCCCCCCGCCCTCTCGGCCCTCGATGGTCTGCTACTTGCGTTCCCCCAGCGGCAGCACCGTCCGACCGTGCACGTTGTTGATGAGGATCGCCGCTGAGGCGTACCAGGCGATCAGCGAGCACAGAATGCCCTCGTACCCTGCGATGGTGTGCACGATGGGCACGAACTCACCGATGGCCAGTAGGAAGAACAGGATCGTCAGGGTTATGAACACCCAGGTGATCGCCTTGGGCAGCTTGAGAGACGCGATGGTCGCGTACCCGGTGAAGATACCCCAGGCGATGAACACCACGGCCATCCCCGCAGGGGGGACCTCGACAAACGCTTCCACTCCAGCAAGGCGCAGGAAGAAGAACACCGCAACACCCATCCAGAAGGCTCCGAACGAGGAGAAACACGTCGCACCGAAGGTGTCCCCTCGGCGCACATCCCACATCCCGGCGGCGAACTGCGCTACGCCCCCGTAGAACATGGCCACCGGCATGACGATCCCGATCGTCGCCGGGTCAACCAATCCGGCGTTCACGATGTTGAGGATAAACGTGGACAGCGCAAAACCTCCCAGTCCAAGCGCCCCGACGTTTGCCAGCCCATTACCTTGCGTACTCATCCAACCCCCTCTTCGTCGAAACCGGCGGCCCCCAGAGGGTTCCGCTCCACCCGCGTGTACTGCTTGACTAGGGACGTGCGTCCGAAACGGGAGTCTAGCTCAAGCGTCGGGCACGCTCAACACACAAGCCATGCCGAGATCACCGCGAGCTCCAGAGCATCGTTCCCTCATCAGCAATGCAGTGCGGGGTCCAGCCGCCCGTCCACGCATCCCCTGTCCTACACTAGGCTACAGAAGTCGATCATGTTGCCCTCCCGAAGGCGTATGCAGAAGGATCTAGTCCCGGCCACGGCTGCGTGGTCAGAGGCTCGACCCAGACCAGACCGGGTTGCGAGGGGGCCCTCGCCAGGCACGAGATCGGTCGACCTCCTACTCCGTCACAGCGTCGCCGGGGGTGTCCCATCCCGAGGCCACCTGGGCACCCACATCGAAAGCTCTTCTCAGCCACTCGGAAACGGACTGCACGCCCCCCTTGGCTGTGTCTCTGTGTGCATACAGGACAGTTCCGGCAAGCTCCGCGCTGAGCCAGGTGAAAAAGCCATCTACGGTGGTACGGATCGGCCCGAAGTCCTGATCGAGGCCCGCCACTGCGACAAGGACCCCCTTTCTCCGTCTCAAGAAGCGCCTCCTGAAGGCACGCTCGCCGTCCTCTCCCCTGACGAGGGGCGCGAAGCAGTTGCATCGGTCGATCATGAGCTTGACCTGGGCGCTGACGGTGTCGAAGTAGACGGGGGAACCCAGGATGATGATGTCGCTTCGCTCAAGCTCCCTGTACACGACGGCCATGCCGTCCTCGACGCGGCAGAAGGCCCCGCCCTCAGGCGGACCGCAGCTTTGGCATGGTCGTATGGTCAGCTCGTTCAGGATGACCTTCGTGGTGGCCGCGCCGCGCGATGCAGCACCGGCCAGGACCTGGTCGACCAGGATGTCGACGTTCCCACCGGCGATCGGGCTTCCAACAAGTCCAAAGGCCTTCAAGGCCACCCCTCCAATGACCACTGTAGTCCAGAACGGAAGACCGGACCAGCCAGCCGGATAGCCCGCAGTTCGCCCTCTGTCCTTGCTGCAGTTCACGTCCTGCTGAAGTGCATGCCCGCGCCATCAGGCGCAGTCCGGCCTCAGCCGTCGTTCGGTCCGCCGTGTTCCACGCCAAGACGACGTCGCAGCTCAGCGAGTACGTCTCGCCCTTGCCGACACTGTCCCGTCCCGAGCGCCATGACATCGTCATATTGGTGTAGAATCCTGTGCTCTATCTAAAGGAGGAGACATGACTGGACGGAGCAAGCTGCTGTATGCTGTCTTGGGTGCCTTCGCGCTAATGTCCTCGGCCTTCGCTGCCGACACTGAGTTCGCCGACTGGGCTCGCGCAAGATGGCGCGCCTACACAGAAGACGCACCCGCGACCCTGGCCGAGGCGCTTCACCCCGACGGAGGGACAGTGTTCATGGGCACCCCGTGGGACGGCTTCTACTACGGTGAGGACTCCGAAGAGGCCTGGGCCTCGCTGCAAGCATGGCTGGTGCCCGAAAGCCTTGACGTGACAGACAAGCGCGTCCTCGCGGCCGGCAACTTCGTGTGGGGGGAGATGTCCCTGGCAGGTTCCCGGCGCGATTCGGACGAAGCTGTGACGCTGATGCTCGTGTCCGCGCTGGTGTTCGACCCTGACGGTCGCATCCTGGCCGAAGATCTCATCGTCTTGGAAGGACTGGACTCGGATACCCCAGCCCCCGCCTGGGAGGGGTCGCTGGAAGAGAGCGCATACCCCCAGCACCTGCGTGAAGGGCGAACAGGGATGGATCTCTGGTGGCGAAACGGCCTGGCTGTCCTGCTCGTGGGCGTGCGTGCACCCGGCACGGGATGGGTCGCCGTCGGGTTCGATCCCGAGAGGATGATGCAGGGGGCTGACTTCATCATCGGAGCTGTGTCCGGCGAGGAACTCGCGATCGAAGATCATCATGGACACCTGCCGACCGGCCACCGTAAAGACGAACACCAGGACATCCTGGCCGCCGGCGGTCAGATCGCGGAGGGAGCCCTGACGCTGCAGTTCGTCATCCCCCTCCACAGCGGGGACCCCGACGACAACACCCTCGTCCCCGGGGAGAGCTACACCGTGCTCTTGGCCTATCACCGATCGTCGACATCCTTCACCGTGCGCCACACAGCTCGGGCTGCGGCGACGATCACCCTGGACGACTGAGGGAGGGGGAGATGGAACTGCTGAGGCAGATCGCCTATCACCCGCTGGGCTCTTTCCCGGTGATCTTCTACCTGGGAATCCTCTCCTACGCAGGGCTTCTGGCGACTTCGTTGGTGATGGTGCTCACGCGGCGGAGGATCGTGCGCATCCCGTTCAAGTACCATCATTGGCTAGCGTTCATCACCGTCGCTCTGGCGTCCCTCCACGGGCTGCTGGCGATATCGGTCTACGTGTAAGGGGGCTCGGGGGCTGCGCCAGACAACCGTCGGGGCTCGTCCGGGGCTGGGCTAGTTCATGTGTTCGTCCCGGACGATCTTCCCGTCCTCCATGTACACCACTCTGTCCACTCTATCCAACAAGCGGGTGTCGTGGGTGGCGAAC
>PWTC01000017.1 GCA_003563005.1 Candidatus Acetothermia bacterium | reverse complement strand
TGGGTCCCTCACGGATGTGAAGCTCCCTCCCCTCAACCGGTGCCCCTTGTCTGTAGGCCTCTCGAACCTCCTCCAGGAACGCTCCTCCGTCCTCTATCGCGTAGGCCAGCTGTTCCAGGACTCTCACAGCCTTGCTGCCGATCAGCTCGTCCACGTTGGTTCCGAAGTAGTCTCCTACCGCTCGGTTCGCCCACAGAACATCTCCTGAACCGTCAAGCAGCACGATGCCGAGGTTCATGGTGTCGATACCCTTCTCAATGAGCACTCGGTATCGTGCTTCTGTTTCCTTCATTTTGCGGTCTAATGCTTCGACGTCGCTGCGGTCGCGCGCCTCAAGCAAGGCAACCCGACCTGTGATCCGCTTAGCCTGAAGCTCCACGGGGATGGCACGTCTTCCCTCGGACAGGAACCTCATGGTGACATCACGTACTTCTCCCCGCTCGAACATACGCTCCAAATCTGCCTTGAACCTGCCAAGGTCCTCGAAGTGCACGTACTCGGTCAGATGAAGCGCCTTCTTATGCGGCCAGCCCAAGAGCTCGCTTGAGGCCCGGTTACGCCGCACCGCGTTCCCCTCACGGTCGATGACGTGGATAATGTTGAGCGAATTCTCGAAGACGCTGTCGCCGCTAGGTTGCTCCAAGCGTGCGGTTGGTTGCCCCTGCCGCGACCGCCGCCGCCAGAGATAACCGATGCCCAGCGTGCCCAACGCTGCCCCCGTCAGGAAGAGCGCTGCGATGACCCACATCACCGGCCGGTCCCCTACCAGCCACGTCGCCACCACCCCAAGGCTCGCCACGTACCCCCCGAGCGCTCCCCACGGCCCCAGCAGTAGGGTGGCCAAGGCTAGTGGCACGGCCGCCACGACCAGGTGAACAGTGATGGGTTGAAGCGCAAGCGGGTACAGAACCGCCAGGGTCGCCACCACGTAACCAACGGCGACCGACAGCAAACGCCCGCGCCACCTCCCCCTCCGCATCCTCGTGAGCACGCTCTGTCTCCTCAAAGTGTTAGGTGAAATGTGCTCCGCCAAGGCATGGTCGGGAAAGGACACATGTCACCCCCCACCCAGAACTTCGGACCAGTATGCGAGAATCTCCTGATCGCGCTCCCCTCCCGCCTCGGCCGAGGGGGAGGAGATCAGATGATGACAGCGTCGTCGACAACCACGGTGAATGGCTCCATGAGTCGGTTCAAGTACTCCTCTTTGAGTACGGAGATCTTGCGGTTGTTGATCGACACGATGCCACGTGACTCCAGCTCTCCTAGGGTGCGAATGGCCGTCTTGGAGGAGACGCCGGCCATCTCCGCCAGCTCCCCACGCGACAACTCGATCCCGGATCTTCCCAAGGACATGATGAGCCGCGCCAGGCGCTCCTTACTCGAGGCGTACGAGCGTTCCGCAAGTTTGTTCTGAAACGCCTTGATCTCCATAGAGAGGCGCTCGAAGAAACGGAACGCCACCTTTGGGTTCCGCTCCAGGAAGTAGAAGAAGTCACCGCGTTCGATGAACCCCACGGTCGAGGAGACCAAGGTCTTCGCGTAGGCATTGTGCACGCCCTTGTCGAAGAGCGTTGTCTCCCCGAGAAGCCCGCCGGGTCCGATGATCTTAAGGATCTGCGACTTCCCCTTGGCGCTTCGCTTGACGACCTTGACCGCGCCAGAGAACACAAGATAGAAACCGAACGCTGGGGCCCCCTCCATGTAGATCAGCTCTTCCGCCCCATAGTCAATCTGCCGGATCAGCGCCTTGAGTTTCTCCAGGCTGTCCGGCTTCAGATCCGAGAACACCCGAAATGCTTCGAGCTCGACCATGCCTTCCCCCCTCACCCAGCCGCAGTCTACAGGATGCGGGCTTGTGCCGTCAACTGGTCCTTGACACGGTTCCGTGCCACCATAGAATTGAACAGGATACCTTGCCGGGGTGGCGGAATCGGCAGACGCGCTGGATTCAGGATCCAGTGGGTGCATAACACCCGTGTGGGTTCAAGTCCCACCCCCGGCACCAGAGGGATCCTTGCGGGTCCTCCTCGGTCCGCCGTCCCGACGACCGCAGTCCGCACTACCGGGGGCAGCACTTCACATCCCACCGGGAAGCAGCGCCAGCAGCGCGATCGCTGCGAACACGGTCGCTACGATCCAGAGGCGCACGACCACCGTCGCCTCGTGCCAACGAGCGCCGCGCAGGACGTGGGGCCACGGCGGCGTGTCCACCTCCAAGTGATGATGCAGCGGGGACATCCGCAACAAGCGCTTCCCACAAAGCTTGTACGAGAGGACCTGCAGGATGACCGACCCCATCTCGACCACGAACAGGCCCCCGATGAGCGGCAACAGGAAGATGCCACCACTGACGTAGGCCAGGCCAAACAACAGCCCTCCCAACCCCATCGAGCCGACGTTTCCCAGGAACCCCCGGGCCGGGTGCGCGTTGACCCACAGAAAGCCGAGGCACGCCCCAAGCCCAAGAGAGGTGAGCCCAAAGAGCTCGGGGTCCGCCCTCGTGACGACCGCCAGGACTACAAGGGAAATGGCCATGGTACCTGTGGCGAGGCCGTCCAGCCCGTCGGTCACGTTGACCGCGTTCACCGTGGCGGGGAACGCGATGAAGACCAGAAGTAGTCCCGCCCATACAGGCAGTTCCGCGGCCGGGACGGTCAACGAAGCGAACGGAATGCGGAATGCAGCGGGAGGTGCCCACATCGCTATCCCATAGAGCCCCAAGGCCAGCACCCCCTGCGCAACCAGAAGCAGCGGCGCAGCAAGCCCTTGAGAACGTCGATGCCGTTGCGACAGAAGGTCGTCCGCGAGTCCCAAAAGGCCCCCACCCCCGGCGGCCACGAGAACGAACAGCGCGCGTCCTCCGAATGGAACACCGCCAGCCCAAGCTCCAAGGACCCCCAACAGCAAACCAAGCAGGAGCATGCTGCCGACCATCGTCGGCGTGCCGGCCTTGCCCGAATGAGCCCCAGGCCCCTCGGTTCGGATGATCTGTCCCGCACGCACTCGCCGGGCGAACCATGTACTGCAGCCGGCCACGAACGGAACCTCGAGGATCGCCAGGATCAGTACGATCTGCACAGAGGACATGTCAGTCTATGCAGAAGGCCACCGCGAAGGAGCCAAGCAGCACGATGCCGGTCAGCCCTTCCACTTCCACTCCCCTTCGGCCGCCAACAGGGACTCACGGATCGGCTTCAACTGGGCACCGTCGTGCGTGGCTTCCACCGCCTTGAAGAGCTGATAACCTGACACAAGCGCGATGCCGTGCTCAGCACAGCCACGCCGCACCGCATCTTCCCATTGCGGCGGCCTGTGCCGCGGATCCAACCTCGGCTCGGCGACGACCACCAACATACCGCTCACCTCGCGCCGTTCCTCCGCTCGGGCCCGATCCAGCGCCAGGAGGAGCGCCCGATGCTCCTCGGGCCCGATGGCTCCGGAGTGGGCAAACGAGACCCGTACGAGTAACTCCCCTTCGGGCGAGCGTGCTTCGATGAGCACTGGATCGCACGCGTCCGCCCGACAGGCGAAGCCCAGCCGTTCGAGCGCTGCGCACGTGGCCGTCGCGAGCCCTCCGCGTCCCCGTGGATAGAGAAGGCCCTTCAGTACATCGCTTTCGCGACGCGTCGCGGTCAGCTCTTCCTCCTCGCGGTCGATCCTCAGCCTCTTCTCCGCGATCTCCCCCGCCTTCGCCTCCAGGGCATCCTCGCCCGGCAAGCGGTAACGCGTCATCCATTCGGGAACACGATGCCCCAGCGGCACATCGGCGAGCGCTGCCAGTCCCCTGATCAACCGCTCGCTCAAGTCCGCTCCAGCCGCTGCAGGCGACCAGGGGAGAAACACGAGGTGTCCCTGCCCCACCGGAAGATCCCACGCCACCACGTCCCCCACCTTATCACGGGCGAGCACACTGCCGAACGCCTCGAGCGGTGCCCCCAGCGACGATACCACGACCGCCTCGTACCCATGGCTCGCCGAAGCCCGCAGGTAGCCGGCCAGCGGATGATCCAACATCAGGTCAAGGAGGATACGTCCGCGTCGTGGGACCATCCTGACCCCACGCGGCAGCGCCAGATGATGAGGCCCTTCGGCGAACGACAGCGCCGGGAGAAACCCGTACGGATCGAGGCGCCTGCCTCCCCCGCCTGCCGGCGTGATCTCGACCTCCTGCTCCACCGCGCGGACGCTCACGGCAGCGATCCCGCCGTTGCGCAACAGCGCTGCAAGCTCGGCCCTCCGCCGCCCCAGGAGCCGCTCGATCGCACGAGACAGGCCCAGGTCACTGTCCGGGTAGATGCGCCATATCCCATCGGCTTCCAAGCGCGCGTGATCTTGCCACAGATCCACCACCGCGGACGGGTCGAGGAGCACGATGTGCGCCTCGGCAAGCGAATCGGCTGCGTGCAGATCGGCGGACACAGCCCCCGCCAACTCCCACCCAATGGTCTGAACTCGCATAGCCAGGACCATTGTACGGAGAGGGTGACCACACGACCAAGCCGTTGGCCCAAGGAGGACGGTGCAGCTATGCTATAGGGGCATGCCCTGGACACGACTGGACACGCGTTGGGGAGCGTTCATCGCTGAGTGGGACGCCACAGGGATCACGCGCCTCTTGTTCCCGGGGGCACCGGAGCCCGAAGGCACCGCCGCGCGGCCCCCACGCGGACTCGCCTCCCAGTTCGCGGCCTATCTGGCCGGCGAGCTTCGCACGTTCGCCTTGTCCCTTGCGCCACATGGAACCCCGTTTCAGCTGAAGGTGTGGCAGTCGCTATGCGGCGTTCCCTATGGGCAGACGACCACCTACGGGGAGATCGCTCGCAGCATAGGACATCCTACCGCTGCAAGGGCTGTGGGAGGCGCAGTGGGCCGCAACCCTCTTCCCATACTCATCCCCTGTCACCGCGTGCTGCCCTCCTCGGGGAAGCTCGGGAAGTTCGGCCCGGGCCCAGTCTGGAAAGCCCGCCTGCTCGAGATCGAGGGAGCACGCCCCCACCCGGAATCGCACTCAAGATGAAGCGGCCCGGCTCCCCACAGGGAGCCGGACCGCACCGTTTCGCTCTCTGTCCGCCAGGTGCCGACTACGGACTCTCTAGGTCCTCGATGTTCGGCCCCCAGAACACAATCCGGAACGTCCGATCGTACCTGAACGGATTCCCAATCCGGAAGTTCACCGTCGGCACGAACGGCCCCGTGTGCCCCGTCGGAACCCCCAACACCAC
>PWTC01000089.1 GCA_003563005.1 Candidatus Acetothermia bacterium | reverse complement strand
GCCCCGGTCGCCGACCTCGTCCAGGGAGGGGTGACCGTCGCGTTGGGCACGGACGGCCCCGGCTCGGCCGGCGACCTCGACATGATCGAGGAGACCCGCCTGGCCGCGTTGCTGGGGAAGCTCGTGCGCGACGATCCCAGCGCCGTTCCGGCACAGACAGCACTTGCCCTGGCGACCTTCAACGGAGTCGCCGCGCTTGGACTTGGGGACGAAGTCGGTACAATTACCGAGGGCGCATCGGCCGATGGGATCGTCGTGACGCGAACGCGTGCGCACATGGTCCCTGGCTACGATCCTATTGTGGATATCGTGTACTCGGCGAGCCGTTGCGATGTGGAGAGCGTGTTCGTGGCCGGAAGGCCGTTGATGCTCGACGGACGGCTTTTGACACTGGACGAAGAACGCATCGTCGCCAGATGCCGAGAGCTCGCCCGCAGATACACCAGCTAACCCCCCTCAGGGGCACGTGCCGGCTCGAGGGAGGGCGTTTTGGGAGGTGCCATGGCACTCGAGAGTCGTTCCAAGCAGGATGTCGTGTCGCAGTTCGCCCGTCATGAGGGCGATACGGGGTCAGCGGAGGTCCAGATCGCCTTGCTGACACAACGCATCAAACAGCTCACCGAGCACTTCAACACCCACCGCAAGGACTTCCACTCCCGTCGTGGACTGCACCGGCTCGTAGGGCGTCGACGGCGGCTGCTGCAGTACCTCAAGCGCGAGGACCCGTCGCGCTACGCAAAGCTGATCCGAGAACTAGGCATACGAGGTGTGTGAGAATATGCAAGCTGTGGAGATGATGCTTGAAGGCAAACGGTTGCGGCTGGAGAGCGGCCGCTTGGCACGGCAGGCCGATGCTGCCGTGCTCGCCAGCTGGGGGGACACCCAGGTGCTCGTCACCGTGGTGTGCCGTGAGTCGGACGGAACGCTCGACTACTTCCCCTTGCGCGTCGATTTCGAGGAGAAGTTCTATGCCGGGGGGAAGATCCCCGGCGGTTTCTTCAAACGTGAGGGGAAGCCCTCGGACGAGGCGGTGTTGGCAGCTCGGCTGATCGACCGGCCCATCCGCCCATTGTTTCCCGAGAACTATAACGACGAGGTCCACATCGTGGCCACCATCCTCTCGGCGGAGCTGGACGCACCACCGGAGATCGTCGC
Source organism: Candidatus Acetothermia bacterium (assembly GCA_003563005.1). Taxonomy (GTDB): domain Bacteria; phylum Bipolaricaulota; class Bipolaricaulia; order Bipolaricaulales; family Bipolaricaulaceae; genus PWTC01. The sequence continues at coordinate 4,130 of PWTC01000089.1, read as the reverse complement.
ACTGCTCGGTGCTTCAGCGGCGCTCAGCGTTTCGCCAGCACCGTTCCGAGGCCCCATCGCAGGTGTCAACGTAGGGATGAAGGATGGGCAGCTGATCATACTCCCGCCCGACGAGGTGCGCGAGGAAGGACCGATGGACATCACCGTGGCCGGAACACGCTCCACAGTCACCATGGTTGAAGGAGCAATGCGTGAGGTCCCCGACGACCAAGTGGCCCAGGCGGTGCAGATGGCCCATGGGGCGATCCAAGAACTGATCGCTTTTCAGGACAAGTTCATCGCCGCCCACACGCCGAGCAAGCGCGCCGTCCCGGAGACGGACCCCGAGGTGCGCCAGGTGATCGAGCGCGTGCGCGCGCTGGTGGGGCACCGGCTGGACGAGCTCCGTCACGCCCCGAGCAAGAAGGCCCGCGAACGGGCCGCCCAGAACCTCGCCGAGGAAGCCGCAGCTCAGATCACCGCCGGCATGGCCGCTGACGAGGCGGCACGTGTGGCTTCGATGGCCAAGTCAGCGTTCGACGAGGTATATCGCGACTACGCCCGCGAGCTCATCCTCACGCGCGGCGAGCGCATCGACGGCCGGCGTCCCGAGACGATCCGGCCGATCACCATCGAGACTGGCCTGCTCCCTCGGGTGCACGGTTCGGCCCTGTTCACACGGGGAGAGACACAGTCACTGGGAACCTGCACGCTCGGGGCCACGAGGCGCGACGCCCAGATCGTCGATCTGATGATGGAGGACGGCATCAAGCGCTTCATGCTGCACTACAACTTCCCGCCGTTCTCCGTAGGAGAGGCACGTCGCATGGGACCACCCTCACGACGTTCCATCGGGCACGGCCGCCTCGCGGAGAACGCCGTGCGGGCCGTGATGCCCAGCGACGAGGATTTCCCCTATATCATCCGTGTCGTCTCGGAGATCCTTGAGTCAAACGGTAGTTCATCCATGGCGACCGTGTGTTCGGCGTCGCTCGCCATGATGGATGCCGGCGTACCCCTGCGAAAGGCCGTGGCGGGCGTGGCCATGGGCCTCATCACCGGCGATGACGGACAACACGTGATCTTGACCGATATCACCGGCCTCGAGGACCACTTCGGTGACATGGACTTCAAGGTCGCAGGGACGGTGGACGGCGTGACCGCGTTCCAGCTCGATGTGAAGACGGGCGGGGTCGATGAGGAGCTCCTTCGCCGGGCGCTGGCCGAAGCCCGACGTGCACGCCTCTCCATGCTGGATACCATGGAACGGGCACTGCCCAGCGCACGACCTCACCTGTCGCCCTACGCGCCCATGCTCGACATGATCCGCATCAACCCCGACAAGATCGGAGCGGTCATCGGTCCGGGCGGCAAGATGATCCGCAAACTCCAAGAGGAGACGGACACGGAGATCGACATCCAGGACGACGGCTTGATCAAGATCGTGGGAGATTCCGCGGATGCTGTGGCACAAGCCCGGCGGGCGATCGAGGAGCTGACCGAAGAGATCGAGGTCGGGAAGGTCTTCGAGGCGGAAGTGGTGCGTATCGTTCCCTTCGGGGCGTTCGTCGAGTTGAAGCCGGGGATGGATGGGCTCATCCACATATCGAACCTCGCCGACGGTTACGTGGAGAAGGTGGAGGACATCGTCAAGCTGGGCGATGTGGTCACAGTCGAGGTGATCGGGACGGACGACTCGGGCAAAGCACGGCTCAAGCTCGTCCGTGACATCCCCGAGCTCAAGGCGGGCGACATCATCCAAGGAAAGGTCACCCACGCCACCGAGTACGGCGTGTTTGTGGAGATCGCCCCCGGCGTACGGGGGCTGGTGCACGTGTCGCGTCTCGGAGACGATGCGGACCCCCGCAAGGTGGCCAAGAAAGGCGACCCGATGACCGTTGAGATCGAGGACATCGAGGAGGTCAAGGGGCAGACCCGCTACCGGCTCCGCCGTGTCCGCGACGAGCACACAGCGCACGACCCATCGTCGGAATGAGGGAGCTCTTCCCACAGTGCTGGGAGCATCGACTCTCCTCCGGGCTGCGGGTGTTGCTCGCCCCGCTTGAGCACGCCCGGTCTGTGGCGTTGGGGATCTGGGCGCGCGTCGGGGGACGCCACGACCCTCCGGGCAAAGAAGGACTCGCCCATCTGGTGGAGCACATGGTGTTCAAGGGCACCACGCAACGGTCGGCGCTCGAGCTGGCCCAGGCGATGGATGCCCTCGGCGGCTACCTCAACGGCTCGACGTCCCGAGAGGCAACCTCGTACTACACCGTGGCCCTTGATGAAGGCCTGTCTACGAGCCTGGAGGTGCTCACCGAGATGGTCACCTCACCACGCTTCGCGCCCCACGACCTGGCACGCGAGCGGGGGGTGGTGCTGGAGGAGATACGCGGGGCCGAGGATGAACCAGAGGACCTGGTGTTCGAGAGCCTCGCCGGACAGCTGTGGGGCCGGGACCATCCCCTGGGACGCCCGGTACTCGGCCACCGGGACACCGTGGCCACGCTGGAGGAGGAGGACCTGTGGGCCTGTTTCCGCGAGGGTTACAGGGCCGGTCGGAGCGTTCTCGTGGCCAGCGGTCGGTTCGAACTCGAGCCCCTGCTCGACCGTCTCGAGCACATCCCGTGGAACGGTGACCCCGCCGCCATGCCCAAGACACACCCCCCAGAGCCGGGGAGCGGTCCCGTGGTGCTGGAGCGGGACATCCAGCAGGTCCACCTGGCTCTGGCGTTTCCCACCGTGCCGGCGAGCTCGCCCGATCGCGCCGCCTACGAGGTCCTGTCGAGCTTGCTAGGCGGTGGGGTCAGTTCGCGACTCTTCCAGCGCGTGCGCGAGGAACGCGGGCTGTTGTACACCGTGTTCTCAACCACAAGCTACTACAGCGACGCGGGGGCGCTCACCGTGTATGCAGCCGCCGAGGAGGAGCGCCTCGCCCAAGCCCTGGCGCTCATCTGGGGGGAACTGCGCGACATGGCCCAGCGCGTGCCGGACGAAGCAGAGCTGGCAAGGTCCATCAGCCGACTCAAGAGCTCCTTCCTGATAGGACAGGAGACGGCGACCGGCCGTATGGCACGCCTGGGCTCGGCGGCGGCCCTCGGGCTCCCCATCCTGTCCGTCGAAGAAGTCCTGCAGCGGTTGGAGTCCGTCACCGGTGAGCAGGTACGGTCGCTCGCGTCCGCCTGCTTCCGTCCCGAGCGGGCTGCAGTGGCCCTGGTGGGCCGCTCGGGTGAGCGACTCGTCCGCACGCTGCTCTCGGGCGTGGAGGTGACGCCATGAAGCGAGCCCTGTACCCCGGAAGTTTCGACCCCATTACCTACGGCCATCTCGACGTGCTGCACCGGGCGGGCAAGCTGTTCGACGAGCTCGTGGTCGCCGTGGTGGCCAACCCACGAAAAGAACCGCTGTTCACCGCCGAGGAGCGCAAGGACTTGGTGGAAGAGGCACTGCGAGAGGCGGACGTCTCCAACGTGTCGGTCATCACCTACTCCGGGCTCCTCATCGAGTGTGCCAAACGCCTGGAGGTCACAGCCATCGTGCGCGGCCTGCGGGCGATGTCGGACTTCGACTACGAGTTTCAGATGGCGCTGACGAACCGTGACCTCGACTCGCACATCGAGTCGGCGTTTCTCATGACCGCCGGCCAATTCTCGTTCCTCTCCTCATCGATCGTCAAGGAGGTCAAGAGTCTCGGGGGGGATGTCTCCAAGTTCGTGCCCCCCAACGTCGACCGCGCGCTCGGCCGCAAGCTCAACATCTCCTGATACGCTCCAGAACTCTTGAACCGCCCAGAGGGCCCGTGTACCTTTGGCGGTCATGAACAGCATCACACCTGTCCTGCTCTCCGTCCGCGGCCTTGAGAAGCCCTGTGGTTCCGTGCGCGCAGTGCGAGGGATTTCGTTCTCCGTGGCGAAGGCGACGGTGTTCGCCACCCGGGGGCCCAACGGGGCCGGAAGAACGACAACGCTGGAGATGCTTAAGCCTGGATCTCCCCAATGGAAGGCGGCGAGGGGGGCATGGACGCATGGATGCTGGGTAACGGGACAGGGAAATCGCGGCACTGCGGGAGCGGAGACCGGACCGTCCACGGTCCTCAGGGCCGACCACCCCGCAGGCCCGTCTATCGCCACGCGAGCTCTCTGTACAGGGCG
>PWTC01000009.1 GCA_003563005.1 Candidatus Acetothermia bacterium | reverse complement strand
GGATCGGGGAAGAGTTCGGGATGCTCGGGAAGCGAGCTGTAGTCACCGTCCCAAGCTGTGGTTACCCAGGACACACCCGTCATCCGAAGGCCTGACGCCGACGGGGTGCCTCTGAACATGTGGGCGTCTTCTCCGAGCGCTTCCACCATTCGCTCGTTGGACACGTCGCCATCATCCGTGAGGAAGATGAGCACAGGAAGCGGGGGGTGCTCCGGGGTAGGATCACCGTCGACCTTCCAGGCCAGGATGGGTGTACCCAGCGCGGAGTGCCCCATGGCCACCTCGTGCGGGAATGACTTGGCGTAGCCGTCCCCGGCGATCACATGAAGATGTCCGTCTTCGGGCATCCCCCCAAGTGCGTTCAGGACTGTCGGGATCGGCACACCTTCGTAGAAGGAAGTGTCTCGCCAGTTGGGGGCGTCCTCCGAGAACACGGGTCCCTGGTAACGCGCCGCCCCCTCCACGAATGGCCAGAGGTCGTAGGTAGGATCCACCACGATAGACCGATCACCCACTCCGAACCACACCGGACCGCCCAGGGCGACGAACGATGCTGCGACGAGGGACAAGGTGACAGCAACGATCTTGTACGTACGCATCTCGCTCCTTTCACGCTCCTGCTGCGTGCCCCGGCTGGCTGGCCAGGGCACTGTCCGCCCGTCTCTGCCCTGAGGGTGCGCCGCGGTCCAACAGGGCGGAGTCAGGTACATATCTCGCTCCCAGTGAGGTATCCGCCTTCCTCTCAACCCGAGGACGGCGCCAGACCCTCCGGTGGAGAGCTCCGCCGATTCTAGACGGGTGTTGACAATTGTCAACACCGCGGCCGTTGCTCCCTTGAGACCCCGCTGCCCTGTTCAGAAGGCCTTGCTCGCGCGCTGGGCCATCGCGCCCAGCCCCTGTGGCCCTAAGGTCAGCCGGAGTACGCTGGGTGGGCGGTCCAGCACGGTACAGTTGTTGAGTGAGCGGGTCAGATCGCGCGGCGCTACACTGGGCCGATCTGCGCGGGGATCTTGCCAGGATTCTGGACGAAGGTGACGTCGCCACTCAGCAGCGGTAGCCTCTCGGTGCGCTGGCGTGGTATGGTTGGCGGGTAGACAAGGACAGGAGCTTTGTTGCGCGATGGCCGAGCAGAATGGGATATCGAGGGGGGAAGAGGTTGAACCTTAGAGAAGCGGCAGCACTTACCGGGGCGGAGATCCTTACCTGCGACGACGCGTTGGACCTGGAGATCACCCAGGTTGGTGCTGCGGACCTGTTGTCCGATGTGCTGGCCCTGGTGCAGGATGAAGGTGTCCTGCTCGTCACCGGTTCGACCACGCCTCAGGTACTGCGGGTGGCCGAGGTGCTTGGCCTGGGTGGGCTGCTGTTCGTCCGGGGCAAACGCCCGACCGAGGCCATGTGTGACTACGCACGGCAAGCCTCGTTGCCTCTGATGGTGACCCAGTTGAGCATGTTCGACACCTGTGGTGTGCTGTACAGCAAGGGGATGCGGGGGTTGAAACGCCTGCGCTTTCCCAGTGGCCATGGCCCTGAGAAGCCTCAAGACCTATAGGCGCATCTTCCTCATCCGGGGGGATCAGGCCGGGGAGGCGGCCGCCGAGTGCCGGAGGGCGTTGCGAGAACTGGAGGTAGGAGAGCTCAGCCAGCTCCATCCTCCGCGATGCTGGGCCCAAACGCCACCGGAGGGCACGGGGCTGCGTGGTATGGCCACCGCAGGTTCGTGGTGAAGCTGCGGCATGTCGATCGGATGGCCGCGGACCTACCGCGCGTGGTAAGGTGAAGGGCCATGCAGGACCACGCGGCTGCGCTGGAGTCCGTGCTTCGAAAGCTGGGGCTGGATCCGCTGGAGGTACGCGACCTCGCCCTGATCAACCGTGGGCCGCGGAGCCGGCTGTACCGGCTGCGGGTGGGTGCGCAGCGAAGCGCGCTCAAGTGGTTCCCCGAAGGAGCCACGCATGAGCCGCAGGCCTACATACTCCTCGGTGCGCTCCGTGTCCCCACGCTGACTCTCCTGGCGCACAGCGACGATGCGCTGCTCCTCGAGGATCTGGAGGCGAGCCTGTCCTGGAGGTCCGCTGATGAAGGGGATCTGCGCCAGCGCGAGACCGGACGAGCGGTGGCGGAGTGGTATCAGTTCCTCCATCTGGCCGGCCGCGATCTGGTCGTGCGGGGCGCGCCCGACTGGCTGCAACCTCCGTGGAAGGACCTCTCGGCCGAGGCGATCCTGTCGCTCCCGGACAGACTGGGCCTGGGGCGTTCGCCTGTCTGGCGTCTGGCTGCCGAGCACATCGAGCTCCTGAAGGCCGCGGTGGAAGCCCGGCCCCTGACCCTCAACCACCGAGACTTCTACTGGACGAACCTGGCGCTGTCACGGGTGGCCCCCCGGAAGGCGATCGTGTTCGACTACCATCTGCTCCGGCTAGGATTGATGTGGAGCGACTGCCGAAACGTGCTCACATCACTGGGCCCTGCGGCCGCCGAGGCTTTCTTGGAAAGCTATGGCGAGGTGGATCCCCGGGAGAAGCTCCTCGATGGGCCGCTCTCGGTGCTGGAGGCGCTGCAGAATGCGGCGGAACTCCCCAGCGTTCCTCGATGGGCTCTGGGGGCCTTGGCAGACGTACGCTCGGGGCGGCTGGCCGCGCTGCTTGAGGAGGCGCTGGCGTCGCTCTGACGCCCCCCTGGGCTCTTCCCAGAGCAGAGCCGGGCGCGCGGGTGCGCACGCCCGGCCTGCGGAGCTGCGTTGGGAGGATCGACGGCTCAGCTCAGACGGCCACGACCTCCGTGACTTCGGGGACCTCTTCCTTGAGCCGTTCCTCCACAGCCTGCTTGAGCGTGAACTCGGCCATGGGGCAAGAATGGCAAGCCCCCACGAGCCGTACCCGCACCACACCGTCCGGCGTCACCTCAACGAGTTCCAGATCCCCCCCGTCGGCCTGCAGCGCCGGCCGTATGCCCTCGAGCGCGTTGCGCACCTTGTCTTCCATCACGATCGCCTCCTCGGCTAGGGTTCAAACGTGCATAGCATACCCGCAAGCGCCGATGGGTGCTCTCGACCTCCCGAAGCAGCCATGTCCCCGGCTGCCTGAGCTGCTGAAACCTCAATGAAAGCCGAGGTGTATATTCTGTGCGTTTCGAGGAGGCGTGATGAGCGGAAGGGCCTGGTGGGTTGTGCTGTGCGTGTGGCTTCTGGCTTCGGCTGCTGCGATTGCGGATGGCATTGTCATTCCCGATGATCCGGATGGGTGGCTGGTGGTGGCCTACCATCGAGTGACGGTCACCGCCCACGGCGGCGTGGTGACCTCCTGGGTGGACCAAGCTTTCCGAAACGATACGGGCCGTTCGGTGGAAGGCACGTATGTGTTTCCGCTGCCTCCCGGGGCGGTGGTGAGTGGGTTCACCCTGTGGATCGGCGACGAGCCGGTGGAGGCGGAGCTCCTGGGGGCCGAGGAGGCAAGGGAGATCTACCTCGACTACTTGAGGCGCAATCTCGATCCGGCGCTTCTGGAGTACGTGGGGCGCGGCGCGTTCCGGGCGCGGGTGTTCCCCATTGCCCCCGGGGAGAGCCGGAGGATCCGCCTGGAATACAGCGAACTTCTCACCCCGGACAATGGGGTGTACCGGTACGTGTACCCGCTGGAGATCGAGCGGTTCTCTGCAGGCCTCATCGAGGATGTGGCGATCGAGGTTGCGATTAGCGGCGATCGCGAAATCGGAAGCATCTACTCACCGACGCACAGGATCGTGGTCACCAAACCCGATCCTCGCAGTGCGCGCATCTCGTACGCCGAACAGCATGTGCTGCCCGAGGCGGACTTCGTCCTCTACTACGGGTTCGCAGGTCCGCAGGTGGGGGCCGATCTCATCCAGTACAGCACCGGAGAAGAGGACGGTTGGTTCTTGCTCTTGGTGACGCCGCCTCCCCCGGGCGACGAGCCGCCAGTACCCAAAGACCTGGTGCTGGTTATCGACACCTCGGGCTCCATGTGGGGGGAGAAGATCGTCCAGGCACGAGAGGCGGCCGAGTTCATCCTGCGCAATCTGAGCCTCGACGACCGGTTTGGGGTCATCACCTTCAGCGACGTGATCAACGAGCTTACCGAGGGACTCACGTCGGCAAGTGCCGATCATGTGGTTGATGCCGTGGGCAAGGTGCGCACGATCTACGCGGACGGATGGACGGATATCCACGGTGCGCTGAGCACGGCGATGGGGTGGTTCAGCCCCGACGGGCGAGCCAAGTACGTGATCTTCCTCACGGACGGGCTTCCGACCCGGGGCCCCACGGATACGGACACCATCGTGCGTGAGGTGACCGCGGCCAACAAGGCCGAAGCGCGCCTGTTCGTCTTTGGCGTGGGCTACGACGTGAACACGCATCTTCTGGACCTCCTTGCAGAGGGCAATCGGGGAAGCACGACCTACGTGGTTCCGGGGGAAAGCCTGGAGGGCGCACTTTCCTCGTTCTACCGGAAGATCGCCGAACCCGCCTTGACCGACCTCGTGGTCGCCATCGAGGGGGTGTCGGCCTATGACCTCTACCCCCGGACGCTGCCCGATCTGTTCTACGGTGGTCAGATCCTGCTCCTGGGGAGGTACAGCGGGAGCGGAAGGGCGTGGGTGGTCATCCATGGACGTCGGTCGGGCGATGATGTCACCCTCACCTTCGAGATGGACTTCGCTGATGAGGCTGCTTCGGCCACCTTCTTGCCGCGCCTCTGGGCCTCGCGCAAGATCGGCCACTTGCTCAATCGGATCCGGCTCGAGGGTGAGGCGGAGGAACTCGTGGATCTGGTGAAGGCCTTGGCGACGCGGTATGGGATCGTCACGCCGTATACGTCCTACCTTGTTCGCGAGGAGAAGCGCGACATGGCGCCATCACCGCTAGCGCTAGCTGCACCCACCGGTGCAGCCTCGGTGGGCGCGGCCAAGGCGACCCACCAGCTGGCCGAGGCGGAGGTGGTCGCCGGCGCTGACCTGGTACGCGATGTGGGAGGGCGCGTGTTCGTCCTGCAGGACGGACTGTGGGCGGAGAGCACCTACAGCGAGGGTGACCCGGTCCTGGAAGTCGTGTATCTGAGCGAGGCGTACTATGAACTGCTCGAGCTCCTGCCCGATGTGGGTCCGATCCTGGCCCTGGGGGAGCGGGTGATCTTCCGGGCGGGAAGCGTGTTCGCCAGCATAGGGGGCGATGGGGTCTCGGAGCTCACCGATGAGCACCGAGATGCGCTGTGGGGAGATAACTAGCCTGAGAAACGGTGGTGTGCCCTACAGGCGGGCGGCCTTGTGC
>PWTC01000022.1 GCA_003563005.1 Candidatus Acetothermia bacterium | reverse complement strand
CGCGGTTGATCCTCGTGGATGGCGTCGAGCGGTCTTGACCTCCCTCGGGGTGGGAGCCTGAGTGACAGCGCTCCCAAAGCTCACTATAATCACAGTGTGGAACAGATAAGGCTTTCTGAGCCTCGTAAGACGGTTCGGTTGACGTTCACCGACGGCCGGGTGTACGAAGGCCCTGTCGGAACGCCGCTCCAGGGGTTCATGCGTGCAGCTGTCGACGGAGCGGGGACGCCGCCGCTGGCCGCGCTGGTGGACGGGGTCATGCGGGAGCTCTCCTGGAAGGTGTCGCGGGATTCCGATGTGCGGCCGATCGGGCCTACGGACTCCGAAGGGATACGTATCTACACGCGTTCGCTGAGCTTCCTGCTCGTAGCGGTCACCCTAGAGTTGTTCCCGGGGGCCCGCCTCATCATCGACCACTCGGTGCCGTTCGGCGGGTACTACTGCCGGGTGGTCGGACGTGGCGCGTTCACCGATGAAGAGCTAGGCCAGATCGAGGGCCGCATGCGGGAGCTCGTCGAGGCGGATGCTCCCATCCCCTGCGAGGACGTGCCGCTGGACGAGGTGCGGGACTGGTTCCGCGAGCAGGGAATGCCGCACAAGGCTGATCTCCTTGCAGAGGCCTCTCCTTGGGACGTCGTGCGCATGTACGAGCTCGGCCCTCTTCGGGACACGTTTTTCGGCCCCATGGCCTCCTCCTGCGGCCCCCTCAAGCGGTTCGGCCTAAGCCAGTATCACGACGGGTTCATCCTTCGTTTCCCCCGCAGAGAGCGCCCCACGGAACTCGCTCCTGAGGAGGACTACCGGCCGCTGTGGGAAGTATTCCAGGAGCACGTGAGATGGCTCGAGCTGCTGAGCGTGTACGATGCCCACACCGTCAATGAGGCGGTGGCCAGCGGACGGATGCGTGAGGTGGTCCTGATCTCCGAGGCGCTCCATGAACTTCGGATCGGTGAGATCGCGCGGGCGATCGCCCTGCGTCCCCCTGCGGAACGCCATCTGGTCCTGATCTCGGGACCTTCATCGGCGGGCAAGACGACATTCAGCAAACGGCTGGCGATCCAGCTTCTGGCTCAGGGACTGCGCCCCTATCCGGTGGCGATGGACGATTACTTCCTGCCGCGGTCGGAGATGCAGGCGCGGGGTCTCAGCGACTTCGACGACATCTCCGCGGTGGACCTGCCGCTGCTTCATCGCCACATGGGCGCGCTGTTGGCCGGCGAGACAGTGCATCTTCCGCGCTTCGACTTCCGTACCGGGAGGCGGCAGGATGGCATGGCGCTTCGGCTGACCCCGGGCGCGGTGGTGCTGATTGAAGGGCTGCACGCGCTGAACCCGGAGTTCCTCCCTCGGGAGATGGGGGAACACGCGTTCAGGATCTACGTGTCGGCGCTTACCCAGCTGAAGCTGGATGATCACGTACGCCTGCCGTCCACGGATACCCGGCTCGTGCGCAGGGTGGTGCGAGACGTGGCGTTCCGCGGCTACAACCCTGAGTCCACGTTGAAGATGTGGTCCAGCGTGCGGCGGGGTGAGAAGCGCAACGTGTTCCCCTATCAGGGTCGGGCCGACGTCATGTTCAACTCGGCGCTGGCCTATGAGTGGTCCGTGCTGCGGCCCTTGGTGGAGCCCCTGCTTCTGCAGGTCCGTCACCCTCGGCTCCGGCTGGAGGCACAGCGGGTCTTGAACGAGATATGCTGGTTCCGCCCGTACCCTCAGGATGAGGTTCCCGCCACCTCGATCCTGCGGGAGTTCACCGGCGGAGGCACCCTCAAGGACTACTTCCCGGACCCGCTCGAGCGGGCGGTGAGGAGGCGAGGATGAGCAAGGGATCGAAAGAGACGATGGTGCACGCTTGGCAGGCATTCGAGGAGGTGCAGGAGCAGATCGGCAGTAAGGGTGCGTTCCTCACGGGCGTGGTCCCCGGGGGCACGCCGAACCCGATGACGATCGGCTGGGGGCTGATCGGAGTCGTGTGGGGCCGCCCCATCTTCCAGGTGTTGGTCCGACCCTCGCGCTACACCTACGGTCTCATCGAGAGGACACGGGCGTTCACAGTCAGCGTGCCGCTTCCGAGCACGGACCGAGCGCTCGCCCTCTGCGGGACCGAATCGGGGCGTGACCTGGACAAGCTGAGCGAGCTCGGGATCGGTGTTGTGCCGGGTAAGCGTGTGCCGGTGCCCACGCTCGACGTGCCGGGCATGCACTACGAGTGCCGTGTGGTGGCCAAGACAGCGCTCGTGCCTGGCGGTCTTCTCAGCGCGGAGCTGCGCGATCGCTACTATCCCCGTGGAGACCTGCACAACCTATACTTCGGGGAGATCCTCTCGGCCGAACGCCGCGGAGCGGAGAACCGCTGAACACCAGGAAGGGCATTGCCGAAACCCGGTGTCTTCTTCCTCCGCATGCTCAGCAGTTTCCGAGTTGCCCACGGCATCCAACCCTAGGGGCGGCGGCTAGCAACGCCTGAGCGTCAGGGAGAATCCCTGATCTAGCGGCGCAGACAAGCTACGCCGCTACACAGGCAGGATGGCCGAGCGTCGGGGACAATCCCCGACCAACGTCGGAGACGAGCTCCGACGTTACGCAAACGCTCACCCAATCTATGATCCTGTAGCGTCGCATCTTGTATGCGACGTTAGTCGCATCTCGTATGCGACGTTCAGGTCGCACCTTGTGTCCGACGTTAGGCCACAGAGAGCAAGGTCTCGAGCTTGTGAATCACGTCGTGCACTACCCCATCCGATATGCGGCACACAACTTGAACCGTGCGCGCCTCCCAGTCCACGCTCTTCACCTGATCGCTGAGAACAACACCGGACACGGGCAGTCCGGCAGGCAGCGGCACTTCGAACGGATATCCCTTGGCGCGTGATGTGATCGGGCAGACAAGCGCCAGTCCCACCTTTCGGTTGTAGGCGCTAGGTGAGAGGATCAGCGCGGGTCGCCGGCCGGTCTGTTCATGCCCCGTCTGGGGTGAGAACGACATCCATACGAGGTCGCCGCGCTCCGGGACCGTCGGCATGGCCTACAGCGCCTCTCGACCTCGAGGCGGCCCAAGCTGCACTTCTTCGTGACGGTTCTCATCGGTCACGCCGTGCAACAGCCCTTGCAGCGTATACCGGACCTCCTCTGTCGGTTCCAGCACAAGTCTACCGTCGCTCAGACTTACGCGGACGCGCGTGCCAGGGAGGAGGCCCAGCTCACTTGCGAACGCCTTGGGGATCCTAAGCGCCAGGCTGTTCCCCCACTTCTTGACCTGGGTCTCCAGGAGCACCACCTCCGTGATCTACAATGAGTATACGTGGGGGCGGGTCGGAGGTCGACCTGGCCAACGTATCTCGCAGGGCAGCCGGTCAGCAGTTCATCACACGCCGTTGCGGGTGTTGGGAACGAGCCCCGACCAACGTCGGAGACAAGCCCCGACGCTACGACAGCCGACCGATCCCGCCTCTGTAGCGTCGCATCTCGTATGCGACGTTCAGGTCGCACCTTGTGTCCGACGTTCATCCGCCCACGTCGCAGTCAAGCTGCGACGTGCGGTCGAGAAGGACCCTCCAACGACGGAGATGCAGATAAGAGCTGCGGAACACCCAAAGCATGGTTCTTGGTCTGAGACACGTTTCTTGGTCATCTCTTCGGCCTATGCAAGCTCCGCGGTTCATGTGCTTCAAAGGCCAACCGAGTCCTCACAACTCCATGAGGCCGCTCATTCCTGCCAGGGGACGAAACGCCCTCGGCCTGGAGTGGCCAGCAGCGTATCCCCCTGGCGCAGGGTGCGCCCGCGGCTGAAGACCGTGACGATCCGCCCACGCACCCGTAGTCCCTCATAGGGCGAGAAGTCAGCTGCCGAGGCCAGCGCGTCGGTCCGCACCTTCCATTCCGCCAAGGGGTCCCAGAGAAGCAGATCTGCATCTGCTCCCGCTTGGATCGCGCCCTTCCTGGGCCACAGGCCGAACGCTCGTGCGGGGCCCTCCGCGAGGTACCAGGCGGCCTGCTGTGCTCTGATGCGGCCGGTTGCCACTCCTTCGGAGAGGAGGAGACTCGGAAGCAGGGGGAGTCCCCCAAGGCCCGAGGGCACGCGCGCGCGTGACGGCGCTGCGAGCTTCTGTGTCTGCAGGAACGGGCAGTGATCGGTGGCTACCGCCTGTAGTTGGTCCTTGCGAAGGGCACTCCACAGCGCCCGGCGATCGGCGTCGCTGCGCAAGGGTGGTGTGACTGTGTACTGAACGCCATCGGACCGTTCGTAGACCTCCTGCGACAGGAGGAGGTAATGGGGGCAGGTCTCGCCCATCAGGGGCGCGCCGGCGGCCTGTGCGGTGAGAAGCGCGGCCAACCCGGCAGCGCTCGAGATGTGGGCCACATAGGTGCGGCATCTCGTGGCCCTTGCGAGGGCGCCGAGCTCGGCGATTGCTACCGATTCCGCGATCTCCGGACGCGCCTCGGGCCATGGCCCGCCTTCGGGATCCGTGAGTTCCTGAGCCTCGGCGTGGATCATGGCCACCCCGCCGAGGGCGTGAATGTGGGCCATGGCCTTGGCGAGCGTCCCCAGGTCCGTGCGGCGCCCCGACTCGGCATAGGCTGTGTAGAACTTGAAAGCGCGCACCCCGAGTTTGGCCGCCCCGGCCAGTTCAGCCGAGCGGTCGTCCCGCCAGCCGATCATCTCCGCGCGCAACGTGAAGTCGACTGCTGCTGCCTCGGCGTCCCTCATACGCGCCCGGATCGCTTGGGAGAGGGCGTGCACGGTGGCGCCGATGGTGAAGTCGGCGATGCAGGTCACCCCGCCCCAGGCCGCCGCCCGTGTGCCGGTCTCCCAACTATCGGCCGAGCGCGTCCCCGCGACCGGGAGCGCGAGGTGCACGTGGGCGTCGACCGCTCCCGGGAAAACGAGGAGCCCCCGTGCGTCGACCGCCCGACCGTGCCGGCCGACGTGACCGACGCGGGCGATCTTCTGGCCGCGCAGGAGCACATCGGCCCTCCTCGCCCCGCTTGGGGTGATCACTGTGCCGCCGACAATCCGTATCAGGTTCACATGTGCTCCATGGCGGGTCGTCGGCCCACCTGGGACAGGCCCGCATGCAGGATTGTAGCACATGTCACGTTGAGCCCGATGTGTTCTGCATTACCGACGCAGACGGGGGCGAATGCTATACTGGACCCTGGTCGGGTCGGAATGCCCGATGCTGCTTCCAAGGTGCCGTTCTGATCGCAACTGCAACTGTGCAGGCGTCCGGAGACGGTGCAGAGCGAGTGCGAGAGGGGGCGTGATGACACTCGAACGCCGACCGGGGAGGATGATCCTGATG
>PWTC01000054.1 GCA_003563005.1 Candidatus Acetothermia bacterium | reverse complement strand
CGAAGACCTGCTGCTGAAGCTCGCGCCGGTGGATCCTGATCGACCCAGATGCAAGCTCGACGCCATTGAGGACGAGGTCGTAGCACTTGGCCTTCACGCTCAGGGGATCCGCTTCGAGCTTGGCGAGTTCCTCGTCGCGCGGCGAGGTGAACGGATGGTGCTCGGACTCCAGGCTGCCGTCCTCGCCTCTCTTGAACAGCGGGAAGTCGACGACCCAGAGGGGCGCCCAAGGCAGGCGGTGGGGGAGATCCCGTGCAGCGGCGAGCCGCACGCGAAGTTCTCCCAGGGCCCTCCCCACATCGTCGGCCGGTCCGGCAGAGAGGACGACGAGATCGCCGGTCTCGGCTCCCGCCCGCTCGGCCACAGCGCGGAGTTGCCCGGCGTCCACGAACTTGGCGATCGGAGACCGGATCTCCTCCTCCAGCTTGAGCCAGGCAAGGCCTGGGGCCCCCAGCCCCTTCGCCTCCTCCTCTAGTCGGCCGAGTTCGCCCCGGGACATCTCGGCCGCACCCGGCACCGAGAGCGCCCGGACCACACCACCGTCGGCCACCGCCGCGGCGAACGCCCGAAACCCGCTCCTTGCGAAGACGTCCGAGACGTCGACGATCTCCGTCCCGATCCGCAGATCTGGCTTGTCGGTGCCGTAGCGGGTCATCGCCTCCTCGTAGGGAAGGCGGGGAAACGGCGTGGCCAACTCAAGGCCCAGCACAGCGCGAAAGACGTGCGCCATGACCCCCTCGAACAGGGGAAACAGGTCTTCGGGCCGCTCGACGAACGCCATCTCCATGTCCAGCTGTGTGAACTCCGGTTGCCGGTCGGCGCGAAGGTCCTCATCCCGAAAACATCGGACGATCTGGAAGTACCGTTCCACGCCCGAACACATCAGGATCTGCTTGAAGAGCTGGGGGGACTGGGGGAGCGCGTAGAACGAGCCTTGGTTCACCCGAGACGGCACGAGGAAATCGCGTGCCCCCTCTGGCGTGGAGCGCGTGAGCATCGGGGTCTCGACTTCCACGAAGCCTTCCCCATCAAGATAGCGACGGATCTCGAAACAGGTGCGGTGTCGCAACGTCAGGCTCCGCTGGAGTCGATCGCGGCGCAGATCGAGGAAGCGGAACCTCAGTCGGGTCTCCTCTCCTGCCCGAACCTCGTCCTCGTCGATGGCGAATGGAAGAGGCTTGGCACGCGAGCAGACCGAGAGGCGCTCCACGACAACCTCCACCTCTCCCGTGGGAAGGTCCGGGTTGGGCGCTTCGCGCCGCCCGACGACCCCCTCCACGCGGACCACATCCTCGCGCGACAGGCCGTGGCCCTCCGGCGAGGCCCGCAGCACAAGCTGGACGATCCCGGACCGATCGCGCAGGTCGACGAACGTCACACCTCCGAGGTCGCGTGCCCGGTGAACCCAACCGGCCAGTTGCACCCGCCTGCCCTCATCGCGCACCGAGAGCGCTCCACACCGATGACTCCTCACACCGTTTCTCCTTTCGGGCCGTGATTGTAGCCGCGCCAGAGGCCATTCACACCGACTTGGCTGCGGGGCAGATCCCCCGGTAGGCGCACGGACCACAGGAGGCCAGGGAAGGCTTAGGCGTGAAGTCCTCCGCGCGTATGCCTGTCTCGACCTGGCGAACGGCCTGGCGTGCCCGTTCGAGTGTCCGCGCGTCGGGAGCAGAACGACCGACGATGACCTCAGGCGTCAGGAAGCGCAGCTGGAGCTCCCGGGGCAGATCTCCGTACAGCCGCTCGTAGGCGAGAGCATAGATGGCCAGTTGCAGCGAGCTCTTCGCCTTGCGATCCGCATCGGACACTCCAGCCAGGGACGTCTTGTAGTCGATGATCCGAGCCGCCTCCCCTTCCACGTCGACACGGTCCCAGTAACCGATCACCCGGGCCGCCCCTTCGGGAAATGCGAAGTAGCGTTCCACATAGGTGGGGCGCGCATCGTCGCCCTCCTCGTAGGCGTAGAAGCAGCGCAGGGCCTCCTCTGCGCCCGCCCGCATCTTGGCCTCGTGCTCGGCCGAAAGGAAGCCCTCGGTCCTCCATGCGTTGCCGAGCACCTCCAACACCTGGTCGACAGTCAGCACCCGCCCCTGCGCGCGGGCCATGTGGTAGGCCTGGATCGCTCGGTGCACCGCGTGACCGAACACCACCGTGTGGTGGTGGGCGATCGGCACCTGGAGCACATGGACATAACGGTACTTGAGCGGGCAGGTCAGATAGTCGTCCACCCGTTGATGGCTCAGCGTGATCTGTGCGGCCGGGTCCGGGACAACCTCGACACGCCCTGGATCCCGCGCGATCCGCACGATGCGCGCCGCAGGCGGGGCGGGCCCATCGGCCTCCGCCACGCCCTCCGGACCGAGCGCGTCCATCACGAACCGTGATACCTTGGCCGGGCGTTTGCGGGGCTCCTCACCGGGGAGTCGGTAATCCGACGAGGAGAGCAGAAAGAGCACGCGCTTGGCCCGCGTCATACCCACGTAGAACAGCCGCCGCTGTTCCTCCAAGTGCGCCACATCGGGCGGCAACTCCTCGGGCACCAGCCCCGCCGGGATCTGGAACGTGGGCCGCCGGGCACGCCCGGGCATGTAGTCCTCGGCCAGGCCCGTGAGGAACACGACCTCGAACTCAAGCCCCTTGGACTGGTGAAACGTCATGACCTGGACCGCATCCGCTCCAGGTTCCGCCTCGCCCACGAGGGGGTTGTACCCAAGCCCGATCAGCTCGTTCAACCTCCCCACAAGCCACGGGACGCGGTCGCCACCACCGATCCCCTCCAGCCGACGGATGACCTGCTCGAACAGGGCCGCGATGTGCTCCACCTTGCGGCCCGCCGACGGATCGGCGCTCTGCACGAGCCGTTCAAGGTATCCTGTGTGGCGCGTGAGGTACTCGTACAGCACGCGCCCTGCGGGGAGCGAGGCTGCGCCCTCGCGCGAGAGTCGAAGATGCTCCAGCAGCGTCTGCAGCGCCTTCCGTCCCTCTGAGCTGAGTTCCCCCTCCTCTTCCACGGCCAGGGCGAACACTCGGTGCAGGGGCATGTGCCTGCGGCGCGCGGTGGACGTCAGGTGTGCCAGCTCGTCGCCCGGCGTTCCATAGATCTCGGAGCCAGCCAGGTGGTAGAGCGCTTGATCGTCACTCGGGTCGGCGACCTGCCGCAGAAACGAGAGGAGGAGTTTGACTTCGGGCTGGTCGAACAGCCCTTCGCCCGATCTTCCGGCCAGCACCCACGGGACACCATGCTCGGAGAGGGCCCGAAGATACGGTTCAGGCCGATACCGGTTGCGGTAGAGCACCGCGATCTCCTTGTGTGGCACGCCCTCGGCCGCCACCGCGGCTGCCTTGCGGGCGAGGAACTCTGCCTCGTCGAGCACAGAGGCGAAGTGGCGGTGTGTGGGTTCCGGTCCGGCCTGAGGCACAACCTCGGACGTCAGAAGCTTGCTGATGCGGTACGGCAGCTCGCCACGCTCGGAGAGGGCCGCCAGGCGGTGCTTGTTGACCGAGATCAAGCGCGTGGCGCCATCCAGGATGCTCTGGGTCGAGCGGTAGTTGCGCGTGAGCACGACGACCCTCGCCTCGGGGTAGTGGGCCAGGAAGGCCCGCAGGTTGTCCCAGGGGACCCCACGGAAACCGTAGATCGCCTGATCGTCATCGCCGACGGCAGTGACGCAGCGGTGCCCTCCCAAGAGCTGGACCAGCCTGAGCTGGGCGCGGCTGGTGTCCTGGAACTCGTCTGCGAGGATGAACGGGAACCGAGCCTGGTACTCCGTACGCAGGGACGGATGCGCATCGAGCAGCCGAAACGCCTGGAGGATGAGATCTCCAAAGTCCACAAGCCCTTCGCGTGCCATGAGATCCTGGTAGGCCTCGTACACGTTCGCCAACTCCTGCTGTAGGCGCCGCACGTCCTCTTCGAGATCCTCGGCCTCCCCCAGCCACGCACGGTAGCCGGCAGGACTCACCCCCTCGTCCTTGACCCTGCCGATCCAGGATAGGAGCGGGCCGAGCATGCGCATCGGGTAGCGGAGCGCCCTGGGGCGAAGCTGCTCGAGCGGGAGCTTCCATAGGTGGTCGAGCACGAACACCCGTTGGTCCCATTCGTCCATCACCCTGAAGTCAACGGGCAATCCCACCAGCGGCGCGTTCTCGCGCAAGATGCGCTCGCACACCGAGTGGAACGTGGCCACCCACGCATCGAGCGCTGCATACCCGACCCGCTCGTACGCCCGGTCTAGCATCTCCTCAGCCGCCCACCGCGAGAAGGTGAACACGAGGAGCTGGCTAGGGCGCTCCACCATCCCCTCGGAGATGAGAAAGGCGATGCGCCGCGCGATGACGGTCGTCTTTCCCGTCCCCACACCCGCCAGCACCAGCAGGGGCCCGGCGCCATGGGTCACCGCCAGTCTCTGCTCGGGATTGAGATCGCCCAGAACACCGTCCATGGTGCATGGTACCCTCCGAGCCCTGGGGCTTGCATCCGCAGCTCTCGGGGCTAGACTCGACCCCACCCCAGGTGGGGAGGAAAGGTGGCTCCATGGAGAAGAAGGGCAGCCTCGCGGAAGCGCCCGAGATCAAAGAACAGATGCTTCGACAGCTCCGAACAGCCGAGGGGCACCTCTCGGGCATCCGCAAGATGATCGAACAAGACCGCTACTGCGTCGATGTGCTCAAGCAGCTCGCCGCCGTCCAGGGCCTTCTCGGAAGATCGGCGCGCATCCTCGCACATGCGCACGCCCACGGCTGCATACGCACCGCCATCGAGCAGGGCCGGGGAGCCGAGGCCATCGACGAGCTGTTCGAGGCGCTGAAGTACCTCGGCCATCTCTAGAGGAACCGCCCCTATCGTCGGTCTCCCTCGACGATCAACCGCCCTTGTTCCGCTTCTTCTCGACCTTGGCCGCCGCCTTGGCGCGCTTCTTCTCGACCTTGGCCCAGGTCTCGGGGTCAACCTGCTCCTCTGGGGGCGACGCGTCCGAAGAGACGTCGGCCCGACGGGCACGCCACCGCTCGATCAGCCACTGTGCCCCGAACCGGCCCACATAGGCCACGAAGCCGGTGGCCAGGACCAGGAGCACCCACTTGAGCACATCCCATACGGCTTCCAAGCTGCTGTTCCCGTCCATTTCAGCCAGATTCTAAGCCTGCTGCGGTTGACAAGCCAGGCCGGCACGGGTATACGCTGCCCGCGATGCACCAGGCAAGGCGCCCTAGTAGCGGGAAGGTCAAGAGGCCGTGAGGATCGCGGTTGCGCAACTGAACCCCACGGTGGGGGACCTGGAGGGCAATGCGCGCAAGGCGATCGATGCGCTCGATCGTGCCCGAGGCCTGGGCGCTGATCTGGTGATCCTCCCCGAGCTCGTGCTTCTGGGTTACCCTCCACGGGATCTGCTCCATCGTGAGGGGTTCCTGGAGGCAGCCGATGCCGCACTCGACCGGGTCATCGCCGCCTCAGACGACACGACCATGATCCTCGGCCACGTGGCGCACGCCCAGGATTGCCCCCCGGGCCATGCCGACCCTTCCGTGAGCGCGTTTCTGGCTAGCCTCGAGAACGTCGCACTCCTCGTCGACCAAGGGCATGTGATCGGCCGGGCGGCGAAACGACACCTGCCCAACTTCGACGTGTTCGACGAAGAGCGCTACTTCTCCCCCGGCTCGGGATTCCGGACAATCGCCTGGCGCGACCTCCAGATCGGCCTCTCGGTGTGCGAGGACCTCTGGTATGCTGACGGAGCGCCCTCGGAACGGGCCGCAGCGTCTGTGGACCTGATGGTCAACGTTTCCGCGTCCCCCCACTACCAGGGCAAGGCCGCACTTCGGCACAGGGTCGCTGCCGAGCGCGCACGTGCGGCGTCCGCCCTCACCGTCTATGCCAACATCGTCGGGGGGCAGGATGAGCTTGTGTTCGACGGGGCCAGCTTCGCACTGCGGCCGGACGGTGCCTTCCTGCTTGCTGCGCCGAGCTTTGAGGAAGACGTCTACGTCTTCGACACGGACGGCCCTCCGGTCGCACCGCCACAGGAACACCCGATGGCGTCGCTCCACCGCGCCCTGGTGACAGGCATCCGCGATTACGTCGACAAGAACGCGATACCCGGGGTCATCATCGGAATCTCCGGCGGCGTGGACTCGGCCGTGGTGGCCGCGCTCGCCTGCCGAGCACTGGGACCAGATCGCGTCTTGGGGACATTCCTGCCCGGCCCGCACACGGCACCGGCCTCCCGTACCCAGGCTCGGGCTGTGTCGGAAGCGCTCGGGATTGAGCTCGTGGACATCTCCATCGAGCCTGCGCTCGCAGCGCTCGCAGAAAGCCTCGCTCCCCACACCGATCTGGACGGGATCGTAGGCGAGAACCTCCAAGCTCGTATCCGGGCCATCCTGTGGATGGCGCTCGCCAACGCCAGCGGACGCGTCGTGCTCGCCGGCGGGAACAAGTCGGAGCTCGCCACCGGTTACACCACCCTCTATGGCGACACGGTCGGTGCCCTCGCCCCCATCGGCGATCTGCTCAAGCGAGAGGTGTACGAGCTGGCCCGGTGGATCAACGCCGAGGCGGGCCGTGACATCATCCCCCCGGGGACGCTCTCGCGCCCCCCTTCGGCGGAGCTACGTCCGGACCAGCGCGACGACCAGGATCTCCCGCCCTACGACGTCCTGGATGCGCTCGTCGAGGCCTGGGTGGTGAACAACGCCCCGCACGATGAACTGCGCGTGAGGTTCGACCCTGAGTTGGTGGAAGCGTTCGCCCGGCGGCTGAACACGGCGGAGCACAAACGAAGGCAGTACCCCATCGTCCTCAAGGTGTCCCCGAAGGCGTTCGGCATGGGTCGCCGCTGGCCGGTCACCCACAAGTACTGGGACTAGCAGCTCGCTGGGCCCTGCCTGGGAGGTCCGGCGCAAGCAAACGCGCGCGGGCTGCGGTCACCCTCCCTGGAGCCGGCGCGAGCGCCGTAGGTAGGCTGGGAGGTCGTAGTCGTCCCGCACGACCCCTTCGCGCTCTATCCTGTCGAGCAAGATCGAGTCCTCGCTCTCGGCGGCCTCAGTCCCGGTGCTCGGCGGGAACCCCGTCGCGACCACAGTGATGCGGGCCTTCTGCATACCTTCTCGGATGGTCGCCCCGAAGATGAGATCCGCCTTGTCGGAGAGCGCTTCCTGGATGACCTGGGCAGCCTCGGTCACCTCATCAAGCGTCAGGTCCTCGCCGCCCGTGATGTTGAGGATCGCCTTCTTCGAGCCCTTTACGTTCGCGTCGAGCAGCGGGGAGGAGATCGCCCGTCGGGCCGCCTCCCGCGTCTTGTTCTCGCCCTCCGCCTCACCGATGCCCATCATCGCCGTGCCCGCGCCACGCAGCACCGACTCCACGTCGGCGAAGTCGAGGTTGATCAGCCCGGGCACTGTGATGAGCTCAGTGATTCCCCGCACCCCTTGGAGGAGGACCGCGTCCACCAGCTCGAAGGCATGCTCGAGCGGCGTCTCCGCCGGCGCGACCTTGAGGAGCTTGTCGTTGGAGATGGTGATGATCGCATCCACATGCTTCTCCAACTGCTCGATGCCCCTCTGGGCGCGCTCCGCCCTCGACT
This sequence comes from Candidatus Acetothermia bacterium, assembly GCA_003563005.1. Taxonomy (GTDB): domain Bacteria; phylum Bipolaricaulota; class Bipolaricaulia; order Bipolaricaulales; family Bipolaricaulaceae; genus PWTC01. The sequence goes on along the minus strand of PWTC01000054.1, from coordinate 10,940 downwards.
GCCCCTCGAAGGTGAACGGACGCGTCACGATGGCCACGGTGAGGATGCCAAGTCCCTTGGCCGTCTCGGCCACCACAGGCGCCGCTCCTGTGCCGGTGCCCCCGCCCATTCCGGCCGTCACGAACACCATGTCCGTCCCCTCGAGAGCGTCCTCGATGTCCTCGCGGGACTCCTCGGCGGCCTCCCGGCCCACCTCGGGATTGCCCCCGGCACCGAGGCCCGATGTCAGCTTCCGCCCAAGCTGCAGGTGCTGGTGCGCCTGGACGATCGCCAGAACTTGGGCATCGGTGTTCATCGCCGTGAGGTGTACGCCCTCCAGCCCGGTGCGCATCATGCGCCCGACGGCGTTGCCGCCGCCGCCGCCCACGCCGACCACGATGATCTTGGCCAGGGGCTCCGTGGTCATCCCTATCCCCGCAGGAAGTTGCGGAACCAGCTCATGAGTTTCCCGAACAGCCCACCCGACCGGTGCGCCGACGCGGCACGCTTCGACCGCGGCACGAAGTCACGTGCCTCGACCGCGTACCTGAGGAGGCCTATGCCCGTAGCGTAGATCGGTGACTCCACGATGTCACGCAGTCCGTGGATGCCCTGCGGGATGCGTCCTCGGCGCACCGGGAGTCCATACCGTCGCTCGGCGAACTCCACCATCCCGTCCAGCAACGCCGTGCCCCCGGTGAGCACCATGCCCGCCGGGATGAGATCGCGATATCCCGCGTCCTCCACTTCTTGCATCGCCAGGTCGAGGATCTCCTCCACACGCGGTTCGATGATCTTGGCCAGCTTCTTGCGATGCACGGGCTTGGTGCTGTCACCCCCGATGGTGGCGATGTCCACGCGCTCGTCGTCCGCCACGCTCTCCACCATGCACGTCCCGTACTCCTTCTTGATCCGTTCCGCCTCTTCCGTGGGTGTCTGCAGGCCCACCGTGATGTCGTTCGTGATGTGCTCGCCTGCGATGGGGATGACCTTGGAGAACCATATGTCCCCGCCGCGGAACACGGAGATGTCCGTGGTACCACCTCCCATGTCGAGCAAGACCACCCCCAGCTCCTTCTCCGCCGACGACAGGACGGCCATGGACGATGCCAGAGGTTCGAGGACGATCTGCGCAATCCTGATACCTAGCGTCTCCACGCAGCGAACCAGGTTGTGCACCGCAGTCACGGAGCCAAGCACCAGGTGCACATCCACTTCCAGCCGCGTCCCCGTCATCCCGACAGGATCGGTGATTCCCTCCTGGCCGTCCACGACGTATTGGCGAGGGATGACGTGGATGAGTTCCATGTCCGGCGGGAAGGTCATCGTCCGGGCCGCCTCCACCACACGGCGTACGTCTTCCTGTGTGATGATCCGATCGGGTTTGGTGATCGATACCGTAGCCGTGTTGTTGAGCGAGCGGATGTGTTTGCCCGCGATGCCCACGTACACATTGTCGACCCGCATATCCGCCATGTTCTGCGCTTCGTCCACCGACTTCCGGATCGACTGGATGGTGCGTCCGATGTCCACCACGACGCCCTTCTCCAAACCGCGCGAGGGGGACTTCCCCATGCCGATGATCTCGATCAACTCCCCCGTCGCGTTGGCCACAAGGCAGCACACCTTGGTCGTGCCTACGTCCAGCCCCACCACCAGCCGCTCCCGCCTCATCGGTTCACCACCTTCATGGTCAAGGCTTCAGGATCACCCTGCTACCCCATCTCAGGTCCACTCGACCGTACACCTCTAGTTCAACCTGTGGCGCTTCCACCAAGCGCTCCAGGGTAGCAAGTGCTGTGGGGAGTGTGCCAATCGGTCCGCAGAGAACCTGCGGCCTCCCGGGCCCGCGCGCTACAACACAGTCGGGATCCGAAGCATCGAAGTGAGGAAAGGTAGACCGGAGCGCGGTGCTCGTTCTGTCCAGATGCCGAAGGGCGCTCACGGCCTCTGTGGGGACACGGCCATCCTTGAGGCGGACTCCATGCAGAGCCGCCTCCTCGGCAGCGGCACCGAGCACCACCCCTTCGCTGTCAACCCAGACCGTTCTTCCCCCCTCGAGCTGTACCCGTCCCACCGGTTCCCTTTCTGCAATTCGGATCTCAACTGTACGGGACAGGAAACTCCTCTTCACCCGCGCGTCTCGGACCCACGGGTCGCGACACGCCTCGTCCCGTACCCCCCTAAGATCCAAGCGAAGCATGTTAGCACCCAAAACAATCTGAGTCAACTGGGCCACATACTGGGAGGACAGGTGCTGAACTCCGACTACACGAACCCCCTCTACGCGGAAAACCTCTCCCCAACGGAGGATCGTATACGTACAGAGAAGTGCCAGCAGCGCGATACAGCACACCCGGAGCAGTCTCATCCCGGCCCGACCACGTCCAACTCGAGGTCAAGCCAGATGCCATGTGCCTGTCGGACGCGCTGCCGTACTCTGTCGATGAGGCCCAGCACGTCCCTTGCTGTCGCGCTCCCACGGTTGCAGATGAAGTTCGCGTGTACGCGAGAGACGACGGCGTCTCCAACACATGTGCCCTTCAGTCCGGACCGATCGATCAGCCATCCAGCGGAGGGGGCATCTTGGGGATTGCGGAACACACACCCGGCCGAGGCCTCGCCCACCGGCTGGCTCAGTGCCCGCTCGTTCAAAACGCGGTCGACGGGCGGACCAGGAAGGAGATCTAGTCCTGCTTCCAGCACAGACCATCCAGCCCTTCGGAACAGTGAATTCCGGTAGGAGAACGCACATTCCTTCCGATCGAGGACATGCTGGCAACCATCCCGGTCCACTGCCCTGACCCAGCGTACGGCCGACTCCATGGCCCCATACTTCGTCCCGGCGTTCATGGACACGGCCCCTCCCACCGTCCCCGGAATCCCTGCAAGCCAGGTCATGCCGAGCTTCACGAGCTTCCCCAAGGGAACGCCACCCATCGCGCGCACGTCGTGCTCGTCCACCATCAGTCGGCCCAAGCCTCCCGAGGCCAGGAGGAGGCCCGTGAATCCCTCATCCGGGAAGAGCACGTTCGACCCTCCTCCATGGACGCGCCACGGCAACCCCTCGGCGCACGCCCAGCGAACGGCCTCCACGAAGCTCTCAGGACTGCTCGGTCGGAGGACGACCGCCGCGGGTCCGCCGATCCGGAACGTCGTGCAAGCTCGGAGTTCGACTCCCTCGAGGATCTCCCCTGGGAGGTGTCTCAGCCCCCTCCGAACAACTCCTGCGATGTCTTGTGCGACAGCTGCCATATGTCCCCCGCCCCGAAGCAGACGATGAGGTCCCCGGGTTGCAGCGCCGTCAACAGCGCTTCCCGGGCTCCCTCCAGCGTGGGCCGAAACTCGGCCCTCCCCCCTTGACTGCGCACCGCATCCGCTACCCCGGCCCCGCTCACCCCGGGCTGGGGCGTCTCACATGCCGCGTACACCTCGGTGACGACCACGTGGTCCGCTGCAGCAAGCGCTGCGCCGAACTCCTGCATGAGCCGCGCCGTGCGCGTGTACCGGTGAGGCTGGAACACCGCAAGGATGCGTCGGTCGGGCCAACCCGCGCGCAGTGCCTCCAGTCCAGCATCGATCTCGCGCGGATGGTGCGCGTAGTCGTCGACCAGAAGATGTCCGTTGTCTCTGAGCACCTCGAGCCTTCGGCTGGGGCGAGGTGCCCTCGCCAGCGCGCGCGCCATGTCACGCAGCGGCAGATCCAACAGCAGCCCCATCGCCATCACACCGAGCGCGTTGCGCACGTTGTGTACCCCAGGCGCGGGGAGCACCACTTCGCGTGGTCGCCGGCCTCGCACCACGACCCGGAAGGTGGTCTGCTGCGCATGATGCTCGATCCCCTCAGCACGCACGTGGGCCTGACGGTGCAACCCGTACGTGACGACGTCCCGCCTCGTGGAGAGGATCGTCGCAGCGCCGGGATCATCCATGCAGAGCACCACCTGCCCGGACTTGGCGATGAAGGCCGCGAAGGCCGCCTGCAGCGCACTCCATCCTCCGTAGGCTTCCACGTGGTCGGCATCGACCGCCGTGAGGAGTGCCAGATCGACGGACAACGCTGTGAAACGGCCGTCGGACTCGTCGATCTCGGCCACGAACAGCGGGTGCTCTCCAAGAGACGCGGGGGGCAGGCCTGGCACTTCGCCGCCCAGGTAGTGTCCCACAGGACCCACCAGCATGCGCATAAGGTACGTCAACCAGGTAACAGCTGTGGTCTTGCCGTGGGTGCCCACCACACCGATCGAACGCCGATGATCCATGAGCTCGCCGAGCGCGGCCAGCCTGGGCCAAAGCGGGATACACCGCGCCCGGGCTGCCTGGACTTCCGGGTTGGCCTCGGGCACCACGGATGAGTAGACGAGGGCATCGACATCGTCCGGAACGTGCTCTCTGGCGTGCCCCACATGCACCTCCGCCCCGAGGTCCGCCAGCCTGTCCAGCCGCGCCCCCCGCGTGAGGTCCGACCCGGAGACCTGCGCGCCGCCTTCCAGCAAGAGCATGCCGAGGGCCGACATCCCCTCCCCGCCCAACCCCACGAGGTGAACCCGCCTACCCAGCGACCTCATCCCTTCCGCCTCCCGAGCGCCACGAGCACATCCGCCACACGCTCCGCGGCATCGGGACGGGCCGCCGCCCGCGCGCGGGCCGCCATCGTCGTCAACGTCGCCTCGTCCTCCCAGAGTCTGGCGACGATGTCCGCCATGTCGCTGCGGCGCAGCTCGCCGTCGGAGAGGACCAGCCCGGCACCCTGGTGGGCGAGCGCAAGCGCGTTGCTCATCTGGTGGTCGTCGGCAGCCCCGGACCAAGGGACGAGCACAGACGGGCGCCCGGCCGCCGCCACCTCGGCCACCGTGGTCGCCCCCGCGCGCGCCACCACAAGCCTGGCACGGGATAGCGCCTCGGCCATCTCCGGCTCGTACGTCAGCACCGTGGCCCGCTCCAGCCCCGCTTCGCACAACATGCGTCGCACGGCGTCCGGGTCCGCGGCCCGTCCCACCACCAGGCGAAGCTCGAGCTCCGGGATCTTGGCCAGAGCGGGCGCCGCGCGCAGCGTCGCCTCCCCCAGCGCCGATGAGCCCTGGGAACCACCGAACACGAACAGCTCGCGGCCCAGCGCGGCACGCGTCTGTGCGATCGCCCTGCGTACGGGGTTGCCCGTGGCCACCGCAGAGCTGCGCTGTCGCACCGACGGGTCGGCGAATGAAGTCAAGACAGCATCGGCAAGGAACGAGAGAAGTCTGTTGACCAGTCCCATGCGTGCGTTCTGTTCATGAACCACAAGCGGTATCCGCAGCAGCCTAGCAGCCACACACGGGCCGAACGCGGGATATCCTCCCATGCCCAACACCACATCGGGCCTGAAGGCGCGGACGAGGAGCACAGCCTTCACCACACTCCAGCCCAGCACCGCGAGCGCCAGGGGCCACGTCCACGGCCTCTTCCGTGGCAAGCCCCTTGACGGCAGCACGTGATAGCGCACCCAAGGGAGCGTGGAGACGATCTCGCGCTCGATCCCCTTCGCGCTCCCCACCCATCCAGCTGCGCTCAACTCACCCCGGGCCATGAGCTCCTCGAACACGGCCAGTGCGGGGTAGACATGCCCTCCGGAACCACCTGCTGCTACCAATACTCTCATCCCGTCGCCTCCGTCGTCTTGCGGGACGCGCCCTGGCGCGCCACGCTGAGCAACAGCCCCACGAGGCCAAGCGAAACCGCCAGCGAAGAGCCTCCATAGCTGAGGAAGGGCAGCGTGAGGCCCGTCACCGGCAACAGGCCCACCACCACAGCAAGGTTGAGCAGCGCCTGCAGCCCCAACACAAACGAGGCTCCAAGCGCATACAGGGCGCCGAGCCGATCTGGTGCGCGCTGGGCGGTCCGGTAGCCCAGCGCAACCAGACCGACCAGAAGTCCGATCACGATGCACCCCCCCAGGAGCCCTGTCTCCTCGGCGATCACGGAGAACACGAAATCGTTGTGCGCTTCGGGGAGGTAGAACAGCTTCGCCCTCGACGCCCCAAGCCCACGTCCCACGATGCCCCCCGCTCCGATGGCCATCGCCGACTGGTAGACCTGATACGCGTACGTGTCCTGGTAACCCTCAGGGTTGAGGAATGCCAGGATCCGCGCCAGTCGGTACGGCGCGACCGCCATCAGCCCCACGAGGGGAGGGAGCGCCAGTGCGCCGGCCGCGCACAGATGCCGAAGCCGCGCACCAGCCGCCCACAAGAGGAAACCGACCAAAGCCGCGTACAACACCAGCATGCCGAAGTCAGGTTGGAGCACGAGCACGATGCCGAAGGCGGCGAGGACGCAGAGGTAGGGTGCGACACCCTTCCTGAACTCCGTGATCGCCTCACCACGCCGTACCAGTGATCCTCCCAGATACAGAATCAGCGCCAGCTTGCCGAACTCCGTGGGCTGAAAGGCGAACGGGCCAAGCCGCAACCAGCGGGCGCCACCGGCAACCCCGGAGAACAGGGTGGCCACGGCTGCTGCGAAGATCCCCAGCAAGAGGATGTCGTCCACCCGTGCCCAGTGGCGGTAGTCGATCCGCCACAGGATGACCATAGCCGAGAGGCCAAGCAGCGCCCCAAGAGACTGACGGGTGAGCAGGGCTGCCGGCTGACCGTAGGCCCGCGCCGCCAAAGGATAGCTGGCGGAGAAGACAAAGATCAGCCCCGTCCAGAGAAGCAAGGTCGACAACACCAGCAGCTTGCTCTGCAAACCGTCCACCGCCACCTCCCGCGCGCCCAGTCTGGCGCACATGTCCACGGCGCGGTAGGACCTGCGGGTGGAGCGCAGCGGCTATCGTTCCGGCCGACGACGGACGGACGACCCTCCGACGAGGGACACGTGACCCCAGCGGAGCCTCGCCTCAGCAGGCCCTCGAGTGAACGGATCTCGTGTCCTGAACACAAGTGGAGAAGCGAGCAGTCGTGAGGACTACTGCCCGCCGAAGTGCCGGCGGAACGCCTGGGAGAAAGCGCGCCCCCGGTGTGCGTAGCTCCTGAACATGTCAAAGCTCGCACAGGCCGGGGAGAGGAGCACCACGTCGCCACGGCGGGCCAGCGCGAACGCGGCGTGAAGGGCGTCCACCGGCCCATCGGCCGCTGTATGGGGGACGCCCCAGGAGGAGAGCAGTTCGGAGAAGAACGGTCGAGCCTCCCCGACCAGCACACACGCTCGGACCTTTTCCTTTAGGGAAGCGCGTAGCACCTCGTAACCCCTAGCCTTGCGCCTGCCTCCCAGGATGAGCACCACCGGCCGTCCCATCCCCGCCAGCGCCGCCGTCGTGGCGTGGGGGTTCGTCGCCTTCGAGTCATCGACGAACTGGACCCCTGCATGCTCCCCCACGGTCTCCAGCCGATGAGGCTGCTGCAGGGCTCGCCCCACTTGGGCCATGCCCGGAGGTTGCTGCGCAAGCCGCGGGCACACCTCCAGCGCCGCCACCCAAGCCGCCTGTAGATTCGTGCGCTGGTGGCCTGGCTCAACCGAAGCCCACGCTGTCGGGAGCTGCACACTGCCGAGGTCGACAACGCGCGCGTGCGCACCCACCGATGCGATCAGTTCCGCAGGGAGCACGGCCAGGTCGGCCGTTCCCTGTCTGCGAAGCACTCGGGCCTTCGCCGCGAAATAGGCAGCCTCCGAACCATGATGTTCCAGGTGATCAGGGGCAAAGTTCAACCACACCGCCACATCCGGGCGAAACGTGCTGCATCCTTCTAGCTGGTACGAGCTCGTCTCCAGTACCCATGGTCTTCCGGTCACCTTCGCTAGGGTGCGCACCGCAGGACGGCCGATGTTGCCGGCGATCACAGGACGGGCCCCCACGGCGGCGAGCAACTTCCCCACGAGGGCGGTGGTGGTCGACTTTCCGTTCGTTCCGGTGACGGCAACCACCTTCGTAGGTGCGGCGAGCCGCCAGCTCAGTTCCAGTTCCGACCAGACGGGGATGCCCTTCGCAACCGCCTGCAGCAGGACGGGGATGGACAGCGGGACGCCAGGACTGACTACGATGAGGTCCGATCGGAGGAGGCCCTCCGTATGGCCCCCTTCTTCCCACTCCACACCCCAGTTTCTGAGGAGCCTCAGTTGGCGCCGGGAAAGGGTCCCACGCTCGGAGACGAACACGGGAACGCCCAGGGAGGACAGAGCGGCCGTGACCGCCCTGCCGGTGCGCCCCAGTCCCAGCACCGCCACCCGGCGGTACGGCAACGCCCAACCCATCCCCTCACCTGCCCACACGGCCCAGCGCGCGCCGGAGGCACGCCCCTCAGCGCGCTCGCTTCACTCAGGCCCCCGACTCCTCCGCCAGCGCCCTCTGCACGCGTCGCTCTACAACCATGTCCGGACTGAAGGAAGCGAGACCCAAGTAGTACAACGCAACTTCATCCAGCGCCCCCTGAGGGACAAGCCCCACGATCTCGGTCTCCGCTACGTTCACCCCGTGGCGCGCCGCCTCGCTGCGGATGCACTCCACCACCCTCGAGATCGGGGTCTTCTTGAAGTTCGTCAGGTTCATAGAAACCTGAACCATGCGACGATCGGAGAGTTCCAGGCCCAGCGCCTTGACGTACCTAAAACCACCCGAAGATCCGCGTACGGCCTTGGCGATCTCCTTGGCCACACGTAGATCGTCGGTGGCCAGGTTGACGTTGAACGCGATCAAGAACTCCCGCGCACCCACTGCAGTCACGCCTGCCGACGGATGAACCGCCGCCTCTCCGACGTCTGGTTGCCAGCGGGGGTCACGCAGTTTCTCGGGGAAGCCCTCGAACTCGCCCTTGCGGATCCTCGCCAGATCTCGCCGTTCGGGTGTGGACGTGGACTCCTCGTAGAAGTAGATAGGAACCTCGTAACGCGACCAGATCTCGTTTCCAAGCCGGTGCGAGAGCGCGACGCACTCCTCCATGCGTACGCCGCGGATCGGGATCACTGGGACCACATCGACAGCACCCATACGCGGGTGCTCTCCTTGGTGCTTCCGGAGGTCGATCCTGGGAAGGACCGCCTCGTAGAGCGCGAGAACCGCGCGTTCCACCCCGTCGGGCGTACCCACCATCGTCAGGACGGTTCGGTTATGGGCCGGGTCGGGATCGACATCCAGCAGACAGACCTCGGCCACGCTGCGGACAGCCGCAGCGGCCGCATCGATGGTCGCGTGGTCCCCTCCCTCGGAGATGTTCGGCACACACTCAACGATTCGTTCCCACATCGGCCGCCTCCATCACCGTGATCGTCGCCTCGGCAACACGGGCCCCCTCCACCTCCGCCACGACCTCGGCCCGGACCAGTTGTGTCCTACGCCGCACAGCGGTTGCCCGGAAGACGAGGACATCCCCAGGCACGACGGCCCGGTGAAAACGGGCTCGGTCCACGCCCGCCAAGTAGCCCAGTCGCCCTTCACGTAGCAGAAGTCCCGCCGTCTGCGCCATCCCCTCGAGGATCATGGTGCCCGGCATGATGGAAGGGTACGGGAACCGGAAGTGGCCCTGGAAATAGGGCTCGTTGGCAGAAACGCACTTGCGGGCCACCACCACATCCGGCCCCCGCACGTCTACCCGATCGATCAAGAGGTACGGGTAGGCAACGGGCAGTTGCTGCTTCAGTTCCTCGATGTCCAATGCCGCGTACCTACGGGAACAGCCGCCACAACCTGGGCTCCACGGTCGACGTGAGGTCCTTGATCACGCCGCCGTCCCAGTAGACGATGACCTCCTTCTTGCGGAGCACCAGATCGTACCCTTCCTCGCGACCTACCTGCTGGGAGATCTCCACGATCTTGCTTGCAGCGACCTGGGTGAGCAGCTGGTCCAGCCGCTGGATGGCCATCTGCACCGCCTGCGTCTGTGACATGAACCCCTCAGGGTCGAGGATCCCCGCGCGCGATTCCTCTAGCAGGCGCTCGACCTCGGCCTCGATCGGCCGTGCCTGCTCGCGTACCTCTCTCAGCTGCGCCCGCAACGTGGCGAAGCCGTCCGAGGCAAGCATCTTCTCCAGCATGGTCAGGTTGACCTGTACCTGGGCACGCAACGCCTCGACCTGGATCCGTAGGGCCCCCTCCTGGTACGCAGTCTGGGAGATCTCCTCCCGTACGTACCTCTGTTGGAGCGCGGCCAGTTCGGCCTGCTTCTCCTCCATCACCCGTCGCTCCCTTGCCACCTGGGGCAGGAAGACCTCTTGGAACAACCCCTCCGCGTCGACGAAGGCCACGCGGAGGCCGGGGCGGGCCGCCAGGTCGTTCACACGCTGTTCGAGGCCATCGACGCGACCTGCAACATCCCCGCTCTGGGGCAGCAACACCCCACCTACGATTCCCCCCACCAATCCCAGGGCCAATGCTGCCACCAACATCACGACCACCGTATTCGTTTTCATGTTCCGCCCTCCTCCTTAGGGAGTTCCTTGTGCATCAAAACAGCGGGTTCATGGCAAACTCGAACACCGGCACCCAGGTAGCCGGCCGGTCGCTCGGCCAAGCTGTGACCAAGCGCACGTACATCCCAGCGATGTACGCCGTCAGTTCGAACCCAACCGAGCTCTTCGGGGGAACATCAGCGCTCAGCGATGTCCCCACGTCCCAGAAGCCGGCGAGGCCGAAGCCCGGGGCGAGTTCGAAGCGCACCTCCGTGTTCAGCAGTGCCATTCGGTCCACCATGTCCACCTTGGCCCCGCGAACGGAGTCCACGCCGCCCAACGGGAAACGATAGCGCTCCGGCAGGTCCCATCCCACCCGGAGGAGTAGCCTCTGCGCCAAGGCCGCCCTGCCTTCCCAGATCGCCGTATCCACGTCGATGGGCGAGTACCTGGCCACCTCGGCTCGGGTGGAGAGGTAGGTCACACCCGGGGCGAACGTGCCCGCCTTCTCCACGGACACCCCCGCGTGCCACCCTCGCCGCGGGAACAGGAAGCTGTCCCGATCGCTGTAGTTGAGTCCGACCCGCACCGCGGTGCGCGGG
>PWTC01000144.1 GCA_003563005.1 Candidatus Acetothermia bacterium | reverse complement strand
CGTGTCGTCAGGGCCGTCCCAGTGCTGCAGCCATCGCAGACCATACGCATCCAACACGCGCTGGAGGGAGCCTTCATCCGTGTCCAGGCTGACGCCCACGATTTCGAAACCGTGATCGCTGTAGCGATCGTACAGGTCCACGAGATCCGGCAGCGCGTCCATGCAAGGGGGGCACCACGTCGCCCAAAAGTCGATCAGGACGACCTTACCCCTGAGATCGGACAGGGCAACCCTATCCCCGCTCAAGTGGTCTTCGAAGCCGAAATCCGGTGCCGGGCTTCCAGAGATCAGGGGGACCTTGGGGGCCACATACGGGGCCGGTTCGAAGATCATGTACGTGCCATCAGGAGCGACGTACTCCGGGATGTAACTCGCGTCCTCCAGGGTAAACGGCTCGTCCATCGCGAAGCGCTCGTGGTCCCCCCTGCCGGCGTGGATGACACCGTCGCCGTCCCAGTCGACTGCATAGAAGTCCCCTCTCGAGCCGTACTGGCCTGTGATGTCACCGTCCACGAGCACAACCGTGACGGAGCGGTCGCCGAGCTGGAGCGTTCCGAGGTGTGGGTTGCCACCGTCCAAGAAGAGATAACCCCGGCCTTCGGGCCACCTGAGTCTGATCGGATACGGGAAAGGCTCTGCATCTTCCGGTGTGGCCGTGAGCTCCGCCTGCCAATACGCATAGCCGTTCCCACGACGCGTTGGCAGTTCGTCGTCAGGGCCGATCTGGCCGCTGCGCGCAACGTCCACCCAGAGGCGTGGTTCGCCGCCAGGTTGGATGCCAAGGAGCACGGGATACGTGGCAGTTCCCAGTCGGATCTCCCCCCACAGGCTCAAAGCAAGTTCAGGTCCTTCGTAGCGCACATCTGTGCTTGGGTTGGGAAGCAGTCGGATGGGCAGCGAGATCTGCGCCCAGGCGCCCAACTCGTCAGGGCTGACAGGCATCAGGTCCACTGTGTGGGCCACGCAGCCAGTCGTCCAAGCGAGAAGCAGAAGTACAACAGGAAGCCAGTTTCTACCCATGAATCCCCCTCGTTCCCTCGGGTGCGCTTACTTCGCGTAGCCGTTGGGCCACGAGCACCGGGCCCGTGACGGCCAGCAAGTCGAAAAGGTTTGGCCCGACGCGTGAGCCAGTCACCGCGACCCGGAGCGGGAGGCCCACGATCTTGAGTGGGACGCCTGCCTCACCTAGGGCGGCGCGCACCGTCTTCTCCATGGATTCAGGGGAGGCATCGGCGCCCTGTTCGATCGCGTCGGCGAGGCTCCCGAGGGCAGAGCATATCTCGGGCGTGAACAGCTCTTGGTCCTCTTGGGCCACGCGTGCCTCGCGAGGAAACACGAACCACGCCCACTGTGCCATTTGCGTGAGTGTCTTCCCGCGCTCACGCAGGAGCTCGGCTGTGCGGCCAAGCCGCGCCGAACCCACCTCTTCGAGTTCCTCCGCAGTCGCAACTCCCGCGGCCATGATCCTCTCTGCGAGGAGATGCGCGAGGCGCTCCGTGGACACCCGGTGCATCCACTCGTGGTTGAGCCACTGGAGCTTGGATTCATCGAAGATGGCCGCCGAGGTCCCCACTGCCGGAAGGTCGAACAGCGCAACGAGTTCCTCGCGTGAGAAGATCTCCTGATCGCCGTGAGACCACCCCAGGCGAGCGAGGAAGTTCATGACGGCCTCGGGGAGGTATCCCCTCTCTCTGTACTCGAGGACCGACACCGCCCCGTGCCGCTTGGAGAGCTTGGAGCGATCCGGTCCCAAGATGAGCGGGATATGGGCGAACCTCGGCAGCGGTAGTCCCAGTGCGTGGTACATGAGGACCTGTCGGGGCGTGTTGTTCAGGTGTTCGTGCCCTCGGATGACGTGAGTGATGCCCATGGAAGCGTCATCGACGACGCAGGCGAAGTTGTAGGTGGGGGTCCTGTCCGAGCGTAAGATCACGAAGTCCTTGAGTTCGCTGTTCAGGAAGTCGACCCGTCCAAGCATGACGTCCTCGACCGAAGTCGTACCTTCGCTCGGACAGCGAAACCACAGGGCACCTTCCTCTTCGTAGGCGTGCCCGGTGGCTTTGAGCTTCTCGGCGGCGGCGAGGTGCTCGGCGATCCGATCCGTCTGGCGCGCGAACACATCCCAGTCAAGTCCGAGCCACTCCAAGGAGCCGATGATCTGGTCGATGGCCTCCTCTGTGGAGCGGTTGCGGTCCGTGTCCTCGATCCTGAGGATGAACGTGCCCCCGTGATGCCGGGCGAACAGCCAGTTGAACAGGCCAGTTCGCGCCCCCCCCACGTGCAGGTAACCTGTCGGGCTCGGAGCGAAACGCACCGTGATGTCGTTCATGGGGCCCATTGTACACACCCGCTCTGTCGGCCCAAGGCCGAGTTGTCCGGTTCTGAAGGCACGGCTAACATGGGCGCAGGACGAGGTTGGCCGCCGCAAGCGTGCATTGACCTAACAGTGCTCAGCGCCGGCTTCGGCCCAATACGAGAGGAGTGAGGCATTTGCGCATCTTGGTTCTGGGTGGAACGGGCAAGATCGGAACAGCGGTGGCATGGGACCTACTGCGACGGGACGGGGTGGAGTCGGTCGGACTCGTGGGAAGGGACCGGAAGAAGCTGGAGGAGACGAGGGCATTCTTGGGCGATGGGCCCATCCAGCTCCATGCGCTTGGCATCGACGACCCTCAGCTGCAGGCGGTGATGGAGGGCTACGATGTGGGTGTAAGCGCGTTGCCCGACCGGAGAACGAGCTACCGGGGGATGGAGACGGCCATCAAGGCCGGCTTGGACTTCGTGGACATGCTCGAGGAGTACCACCGCAGGCCCGATCTCTACGAGACGGAGGGCTTGGTCACGCCCCCTGGCGTGGCACTGCCTGACTACGGCGAGTGGCTCCACGAGCAGGCACTCCGGCAGGAGGTCACCGTGCTCGACGGCATGGGGTTCGCGCCGGGCCTGAGCAACATCACCGTGGGACACGCCCTGCTAGGGATGGACCCGGGTGCCTCCGCCGTGGCGCGCGTGGGCGGCGTGCCCGAGAAACGCGCTGCGGAGCGACGGCCGCTCAAGTACATGGTGACCTGGGCGTTTGACCATGTACTCCGCGAGTACATGATCCCGCTTCAGATCATCCGCGACGGCAAGGTCGTCGAGGTCGATGCCCTGACAGGACGCGAGCGGTTCCGCTTCCGCGAGTTCGGGGTGGACGAAGAACTCGAGTGCGCGATTACGCCAGGTATGCCGTCGTTCGTGTATACCCGGCCCGAACTCCACTACTTCGCCGAGAAGACGATCCGCTGGCCAGGTCACTACGACGGCATCGACACGCTCAAGTCCTGTGGCCTCTTGGACCTCGATCCAGTGGAGGTGGGCGACTGCCGGGTCGTCCCCCGGGAGGTGCTGCTCAAGCTCATCGAGCCGCGACTCCAGCCGGGGCCGGACGAGGGCGATGTGTGCGTCATGTGGAACACGGTCGAGGGGACTCGGGACGGCAAATCCCACCGCGTCGACTACTACATGTGGGACCAAGCCGATCGGGAGACGGGGCTTTCGTCGATGGCCCGGGTGACCGGGTTTGCCACCTCCGTGGGTGCGTGGCTGGTGGGCAAGGGGGAGATCGCACAGCACGGCATCGTTCCTCCTGAGGACGGTGTGGCTGGTGAGCTTTACGGGACATTCATGTCCGCGCTGGAGGAGCGGAACATCCGCGTGCGCGAAGTGGTCGCGGCGGGGAAGGGTTGAGGAGGGCTCCTATGAAACGAGATCTGGTTTCGCTCGCGGATTGGAGCAGACAGGAGATCTGGGAGGTGCTGGACCTCGCGGTCCATCTGAAGCGGGAACACAAGGCAGGAGTGCGTCATGATCAGGTTCTCGAGGGCAAGAGCCTGGCCATGGTGTTCCAGAAGCCGAGCCTCCGCACGCGTGTCTCGTTCGAGATGGGGATGCGCCACCTGGGCGGCCACGCGCTGTACCTGGGCCCCGAGGAGATCAAGCTGGGCCAGCGGGAGACGACCGAGGACATCGCGCTTGTGCTGTCACGCTATGTGGACGGCATCATGGCGCGGGTGTTCGGCCACGAGGACATGGAGGAGCTCGCGCGACACGCGACGGTGCCCGTCATCAACGGGCTCTCCGATCTCCTGCATCCCTGTCAGGCCCTGGGCGATATGCTCACGATTCTCGAGCGCAAGAGGGAACTCGCGGGGCTCACGCTCACGTTCATCGGTGACGGCAACAACGTCGCCCACTCGCTCATCCACATCTGCGCTAAGCTCGGCATGGCGTTCCGGATCGCGTGTCCTCCGGGACATGAACCGGATGGGGCCATTGTGGAAGCCGCGCGTTCGAGCGGGGCGAACGTCCAGGTCGGTCACGATGTCCGCGAGGCGGCGCGTGACTCAGATGTGCTCTACACGGATGTCTGGACGAGCATGGGCCAGGAAGTGGGCGCCGAGTCGCGGCGGCAGGCATTCCAGGGGTTCCGAGTGGATCTCGAGCTCCTGAAGCTGGGCAGACCCGGCTGTACGGTGATGCACTGCCTTCCGGCTCACTACGACGAAGAGCTGTCGTACGAAGCGTCTCGGCATCCTGCTTCGGCCATCTTCGACCAGGCCGAGAACAGACTGCACGCGCAGAAGGCGGTCTTGGCGCTCTTGCTGGCATAAGGAGGGATTGTGCAGCTGCAACGCAGTGCCTCGTGTGGCTCCACCGAGGCGTCGGACGCGCTCGTCCAGCTGAGTCCGGCCGATGGCTTGGAGGTGTCCGTGGCGTCCAAGTCGGGGCCTATGTACGAAGATCAGATCCTTTCCGTGGTACGCGAGACGCTGGCGCGCCTTGGCGCGGGGGCAGCCTCGGTCGAGGTTCGAGAGGGCGGGGCATATGACCATGTCATCCTGGCAAGGCTGGAGGGGGCTCTTGTCCGAGCCTGCGGGATGGATGAGGTGTTCCTGCATCCACTGCCGCCGGGAGCACTCCGCGAGGGCAGCCCCCGCGAGCGGTTGCGTCGGAGCCGCCTGTACGTGCCCGGCTCCAACGCGCGATCGTTGGCCTTCGCCGACACGTTTGGCGCCGACTGCCTGATCTTCGATCTCGAGGACGCAGTGGCGCCGTCCGAGAAAGATGCGGCGCGCTTCTTGGTGCGCCGCGTCCTGGCGGCCATGGACTTCAGCGACACCGAGCTCTGGGTACGTGTGAACCCGCTCGAACGTGGAGGTAGCGAGGACCTCAAGGTGACGTTGGGCGGCCGGCCCCACGGGGTGTGCCTTCCGAAGACCGAGACTCCGGCCCAGGTTAGCGAGCTGGCGGGCCTGCTCTACGAGGTTGAGGGGAGATACGAACTCCCGTGG
>PWTC01000068.1 GCA_003563005.1 Candidatus Acetothermia bacterium | reverse complement strand
TGCCCGTTCCTCATGCGTACCCGCTCACCCGCGCAGCGTCTGCGCGAAGCGCTCGAACGAACGATCGTACGTCCGTTCTACCTCCGGCGGGAAGCAGCACGCGGGCAGCTCTCGATGGGAGAGGTGGTGGCGTAGACACTCACAACAGCGACCTTTTCGCGGACAGCCCGTCCACGTGCACGGGCAGCGTGAAACGTTCTTCTCGTGTGCTGGGCAGCTCTGCATGGTGCCCCCTTTCCGCTGTTGAGCACGTCCTGCACACCGCTATAATGCCGTAGCCATGAGCCTTGCACAAGCTGCCCTCGACACAATCCGCCGGGACACTGGAGACCGAAGGCCGCACTACGAACGCTACTCGCTCCTCGCCGTGCCGAGCACCGTCGAGCAGCTATTCGGCCTCGACGTACCCTCGGGCCTACGAGATGAGCTCCAGCTCGCACGTTCTGAGCGCGTGGTCGTCATCGTGATCGATGGGCTGGGGCACCTGAAGCTCGAGGCGCTCATGGCCAAAGGGCACGTGCGACTGGGAGCCCTCGAGCGAGGAGTGCGCATCCCCATCACCTCGGTGTTCCCTCCGACCACAACGACAGCGCTCACCAGCCTGTCGACCGGCGCATGCGCCCTGTCCCACGGGATTCTCGGCTACACCATGTTCCTCCCCGAGATCGGTTCGCTGGCCAACATGATCCTCCTGGCGACACCCGGGGCCGCCGCCGGTTCTCTGGCCGACTTGGGGCTCAAGCCCGAGAAGATGCTGGGTGTGTCGACCCTCTACGAACGTCTCGCTGCCCTCGGCGTGCCCAGCACCCTGTTTCTGCCGAAGCACATCGCGGACTCCGGCCTTTCCAAGGTGCTCTACAGAGGGATCGACCGGACCATGCCCTACTTCTCCATGGCCGACCTGTGCATGCTGATCCGTCGCGCATTGGAGCGCCGTGGAAAGCAGTTCTTGAGCGTGTACTGGCCCATGACCGACACCTTGGCACACGCCTACGGCCCGGAGAGCGAGGCGTTCCACACGGAGATCGCGCAGTTTTTCAGCGCACTCGATCGAGAGGTCCTCAGAGACGCACGCGACACGACGTTCCTTGTCACAGCCGATCATGGATTCTGCGCCTTCGACCCCGCCACCGATATCGTCTCCTGCCCCGATCACCCCCAGCTGCGCGAGGGACTGCTGTTGCCCCCGGCCGGAGAGGCCCGTGCAGCCACGCTGTTCCTACGACCGGGATACGACGAGCAGGTGCGTTCCTTTTTCGCGCGTACGTTCCCAGATGCCTTCACCGTGTTGTCCACCGAGGAGGCTCTCGAAATGGGGCTTTGGGGCCCTGAGCGTCCCTCCGACGCCGTCCGCGCAAGCCTCGGCGACCTGCTCGTTCTTGCACGTGAGCGCAAGGTGCTCATGTGGCCCCGCACGGAGTTCAAGCTTAGAGGGATGCACGGCGGTCTCCTGCCCGAGGAGATCTACGTTCCCCTCATCGCAGCTCCATTCTGAGGAGGTGGAAGTGCACATCTTTGATGTCCAGCATACACGAACCCAGGATATGTCCGACGGCCAATACGTGGTCGGCGTGACCAAACAGGTGCTGATCGGACCCGAGCACGGCGCGCCCACGTTCGCCGTACGCCTGTTCACCTTGGCCCCGGGCGGGCACACGCCCCGCCATAGCCACCCCTTCGAGCATGGCGTCGTCGTCCTCGAAGGCATCGGGGAGATCGACGACCTCCACAAGACCCACCCGCTCTCCCCTGGGACCACGGTGTACGTCTCCCCCAACGAAGAACACCAGTTCCGCAACACTGGCTCGGCACCGCTCAAGTTCCTGTGCGTGGTGCCTCGCCATGCGGAGGGGTGAAACGCCGACCGAGAGGCCCTCACGGGTCCTCGTCGGGATGTCCGGGGGCCTGGACTCCACGGCCTGCGCGTGGCTGCTCCGCGAGCAGGGCTACGAGGTATATGGGATCACCCTATGGCTTTGGGACCCATCCGAGCCACACGAGAACCCGTGCTGCTCCGTCAAGGTGGCGGAGCTCGCCGCACAGCAACTGGGGATCCCCCACGAGACAGTCGAGGCCCAGGAGCTCTTCCGCGACCGGGTCATCGAACCCACACTCACCGCATATCGCCAAGGGACAACCCCCAATCCCTGCGCCTTGTGCAACCACAGCGTCAGATTCACCTTGCTGCTCGAGGAGGCCGACCGCCGTGGCCTCTCGCTCGTGGCCACCGGCCACCACGTACGCATTGCGCAGCGGCACGGGCGGACATGCCTGCTGAGAGGGCGGGATCCGGCGAAAGACCAGTCCTACTTCCTGTACGGGCTTTCCCAGAGAGCACTGCGGCGCGCGCGGTTCCCCGCCGGGCTGTTCACCAAGCGGCACCTGCGCACCGTGGCTCGCGAGCAGGGCCTCACCGCGGCTGATCTCCCCGAGAGTCAGGACCTCTGCTTTGCCCCTGAAGGGCTGACGGCACTCGCTGGACCGGCGCAGCCGGGGCCTATCGAGGACACCAGCGGACGCCGAATCGGCACCCATCGAGGTCTCGCGGGATTCACCGTAGGCCAGCGACGGGGCCTTGGGTTGAGCGCACGGAATCCCTTGTACGTCGTTCATCTCGATCCGGCACGCAACACTGTCATCGTCGGTCCTGAGCAAGACCTCTGGACCCGCGCACTCACCGCCGGAGATCTTCGATGGCCCGAGGACCGTCCCCCCGCAAGGGCCTTCCGTGCGCATGTGCAGGTCCGCTACAGATCGACTCCCGAACCAGCCTCGGTCGAGATCTGGCAAGATAGGGCGCACGTGCAGTTCGCGCGTCCCGTACGCGCCGTGGCACCGGGCCAGGCCGCAGTGTTCTACCGCGGTCCGCTCGTCCTCGGCGGGGGGACCATCGAGCACACATCGGGGCACCACCTGTGAAGCAGCAGAGGGGGCAGGCCGCGTGGGCCTGCCCCCTCCCTGCCCGCCGGTTGAGGCGGCAGCCAGTCTACCTGTTGGATCGAATCCCGTTCAGTGCCCGGTAAGCGTGGGCGATACCGTGACCGTATTTCGGATCGAACCCCGGCTTACCGACCGGGTCAGCGGTCTGCATGAGGATCGACTCCACCTGCTGGGGGCGAATGCCCGGGTTCTGGGCGTAGATCAGCGCGGCCACGCCCGCCACCTTCGGAGCGGCCATGCTGGTGCCGATCGAGAACACCCAGCCCGCCCCCGGAGCCCATGCGTTCAGTGGACTGTAGGCGCTCAGGCAGTAACTGAAGGGCGGGGCAGAGATGTCCCCACCGGGCCCCACAACACGTGTATCGGCAGCGCCGTAGTTGCTATAGAAGGCGAGTGAATCGTCGGGCCCCGTGGCGTTGATCGACATCGTCGCCGGCGTACCCGAGGGCACATGGAACCCAGGGCGAATCTTGCCCAGATCGAGCCCAGAGTTCCCCGAGGATGCCACGACCAGCACGCCCTGTTGGCGTGCGTACTGGGTGGCCCGAAGGTAGGCGACGTAGCCAGCAGCACCGCCCGGCTCGTTCATGAACCTGTAGCCCCCAAGACTCATGTTGATGACGTCCACGCCGTCGTCGGCAGCCGCAACGATCCCCTCGATGATCCAAGACGCGTAACCAATGCCCGTGGCAGCGCCCGCATCAGTGATCACAGCGACCATCACTTTGTAGTTGGCGATACTGGCCTCAGGAGCCACGCCGATGATCCGCCCCGCGGTAATCGCCCCGGCGATCGAACCGGCCACGTGGGTCCCGTGGCCCTCGTAGTCCTGCGGGCCTCCCTGGTCCCACATGATCCAACCGGGCGGCAGGGTCACCGTGATGTCGGTGAAATCCTTCCCGTAGGCGTAGTTGGGAGCGATGTCCGGATGTGCGGCGAAGACGCCGGTGTCCAGCACAGCAACGGTCGCCCCGGCGCCCTTCTCGATCGCCCACGTGTCCGCGTCGCCGCCGACCCGCCGAATGTCCCACTGATAGGCCATGTACAGGTCGTTGTCCTCGATTCCCTCAACCGAGACACTCTCCTTGACGATCCGCTCATCAGGAAGATCGAGGCTCAACATCAAATTGGGCCCAACCTGGGTGACACCGGCTAGGACCTTGACCGCTTCGGGGAATTCTGGGTCTGGAGAACGCACTGCAAGCACCCCGATCTGTGGGATCTGGGACACGATCGTCCCGCCAGCCGCCTCAATGGCCGACTTCGCCCCGTCAGGAATGGACGTGTTCCCGAACACAACCAGGTACTCGCCCGTCTCCGAGATCTCTGCCATAGGGCTCAGCTCGGTTCCCGAGCGTGCGCCATCCATACCAGGCATCAGTCCCGCGCAACCCGCCAGAAGCAGAACTGACGCGCCTAGCAACACGATCCGAGTCCACTTCGTCCTCAAGGCAACTCACCTCCACATCTGATCGACCTGTAGGTGCTGCGCCGTACACGTTCACTACCTCCTCGTAACCTTTTACCACCTCCCTTACCCTTCAAGTACTCTCCTACACTCACTCTAGCACGTGAGCGTGTGCTCAGACAAGGTGCAGCCCTGAGGTGTTGGCAGTTGTGCGCCGTGCGGCTAAACTGCCCTGCAGCGTGGCGGCCAGCCCTGAACTCGCATTAGGAGGGACCGGCTCCGCTTCTTCAAGCGCCGGGGACCAAGCGCTGTGGGCTCGTGCCCGGCCCAGCTATGTGGGGGCCGCACCTGAACACCCTGTCTGCACAGACACGCGGAGGTCTCGGCCTCTGATGTCAGCCGCCCGCAGGGTCTGCGAGGGTTGTTGCGATCGCTGAACAAGGAGGACAGCGCGAATGGAGAAGAAGACGGTCGTCGTTGCGCTAGGAGGGAACGCCATCCTGACGCGAGGGCAGAAGGGAACGGTCGAAGAGCAGACGGCAAACGTACACGGAACCTGTGAGCAACTGGCCTCGATCGTGCTGGGTGGCGCCTGGCGGATCGTCGTAACCCACGGAAACGGACCCCAGGTCGGCAATATCTTGCTCCAACAGGACGCCGCGAAACACATCGTCCCCCCCATGCCCATGGACATCTGCGGGGCCCAGACACAGGGCATGATCGGTTACATGATCCAGCAGTCGCTACTCAACCTGTTCGCCCAACGGGGCCGCGCCGACATCCCGGTGGCACCTGTCGTCACGCAGGTGCTGGTGGATGAAATGGATCCAGCGTTCGCGAATCCATCGAAGCCTGTGGGGCCCTTCTATGGCCACGAGGAAGCTCAGCGACTGAGAGAGGAGATGGGCTGGCACGTCGTCGAGGACGCCGGCCGTGGCTGGCGCCGGGTCGTCCCTTCACCCGATCCCAAAGGGATCGTGGAGAGAGAGGCCATTCGTGTGCTGGTCCAGAACCGTGTGG
>PWTC01000161.1 GCA_003563005.1 Candidatus Acetothermia bacterium | reverse complement strand
TCTTCCCGGCATCGATATGCGCTGCAATGCCAATGTTTCGTATCTTCTTGAGCTCCCGCGTCTGCACGTTGTGCCCTCCGTCTGTCATACCCCCCGCTTCGCCCTACGGTCCGCACAGCGAACCCAGGACAATAGGCCTCACAAGGGGGACCCGTTAGCATAATCAGGTCGCCCTGCCTGTCAACCACCCCAGCGGACGGCCACGGGGGCCACACAGGCCCGCGGGTCCCCGGTCGCGCGGCGGTCCACGTTTGGGGGTGCCGTCAGCGCGCGTTAGAATGCAGCATGGGCAAGAAAGCAAAGCCAAGGCAGACAACACTGTGGGAGCGCCTACGTTCGGCGTTCCGGCGGCCACCTAAGAAGCGGCGCCCTGGTGCCAGCAAGAAGTAACCGTCTGCTCAGGGCTTCCAGGGATGCATCCCGGTGGCCCCGAAAGGAAGGGCTCCGCATATGAAGATCGGAAGCTTCATCCCGGTTGTGCTCGCGGTCCTGCTCGTCGTCCTGGGGACGACCGCAGGGGTGCTCTTGTTCAACATGAACGGTCGGATCCGCGCGCTGGAGGCCGAACTGACCCTGCACGAGGGTCTCGAAGGACGCATGGGCGAGGCGGAGCGGTCGCTCGAGGCCCATGCCGATGCGACTCAGGCCCTGCAGGCGGAGGTCGCATCCGCGCTAGAGAGGCTGCAAGAGCGTGAGATGGAAGCCGCGGAACTCGCCACCGCCACCGAGCACCTACAGGCCCGGGTCGATCAGCTGGAACGGGCCGAGGCGCGCTCACTCGAGCGGCTGGCCGCCCTCGAGGCCGAACTAGAGCTCATCTTGGGGCGCTTGGGAGAGCTGGACTGACAGCCAGGATCGGCCTGAGAGCCCCTTGTCAGTTGGCCGACGTACCTCGTGCTGTCGCCCCGATCGTACGGCTCCACGCCCAGAGGGCAACCGCTGCGACCACGGCAAGCGATGCGCCGAAGAGGAACGGTGCACCCGGGCTCACCCGCTCCCAGAGCACACCGGCCACCACGGATGCCGGCAGGGTGAGCGCGCCGACCACGGTAGCGTAGGCCCCGTACGCGGTACCCCGCACCTCGGGTGCGACGAGATCGGCGATGAGCGCTCGTGCTGTGCCGTAGGCCACGCCGTAGTACACACCGTACGCCGCGTACAACACCCACATGTTCCACGTTCGGCCTGCCAGCCCGAGGCCAAGGTAGATCAGACCATAGCCGAGCCACCCGCCCACGATCAACGTCCGTCGGGGGATGCGATCGGAGAGCGCCCCCGCAGGCGTGGAGATCAGAGAGTAGACCAAGTTGAACACAGCCAGCATCCCGAGGATGCCGAGCACGTTAGCACCGAGCGTTTCGGCTCGGAGCACAAGGAATGCGTCAGCGGAGTTGCCCAGCTCGAAGACGCCGACGATCGCAAGGAAGGTCAAGAAGGGCTTTCCCAGGCCCTTGAACCCCACGGGGATCGCCTTGCCCCGCGGCGGATGCTTGGGCTCGCGAGCACCGGCGGCCAGCACCAGCACAGCGAGCCCGGCCGGTATCAGGCTGAGCAGAACCACAAGCCGAAACGTGCCCTCGGCCAACGTTTCGCCGGTGCCCATGGTGAGCCAGACGGCGAGGATCGCGCCCAGGATGCCCAACATCGCCCCACCCGTGTCGGCCGCACGGTGGAGCCCAAACGCAAGGCCGCGTCTCCCCTCGTCGATGGAGTCGGCGATCAGTGCATCACGTGGGGCGGTGCGGATGCCCTTCCCCACCCGGTCGGCCCAGCGCACGCCCGCCACCGTGCTCCAGTGGCCGGCGACGTAGAGGAATGGCTTGGCCGCGGCCGAGATACCGTAGCCCAACACAGCAAGCCACTTGCGGTGGGCAAGCCGGTCGGAGAACCATCCCGAAGCCACTTTGAGCAAGGAAGCGGTAGATTCGGCCACCCCCTCGATAAGGCCGATCAGCGCCGTCCCCACACCCAGGACTTGGGCAAGAAACAGCGGCAGTAGGTTGATCACCATCTCGCTCGAGATATCCATGAGGAAGCTGGTGATGCTGGTCGCCCAAATGTTGCGTGGCAAAGCCCGGTTCCTCGTCTTCTTCTTGCCCATGCCCACCTCCCAGAGCGGCAGTATACCGGGGTACCCTTGCACACGGTATGCTTGGGGGTCCGCAGCAGCGAGCCACGCAAGCGGGCACGAAGGGGGACCCATGGACGACAGAAGGATCGACGCACTCAAAGGAGCGCTGCTTCTGGAGAAGCGCGCCGAGGCGCACTACCGAGCAGCGGCTGAACGCGCCGACAACGCCGAGCTTCGCGGCCTGTTCGCCCAACTCGCCGATGACGAGGTGCGCCACCAGCAAGCCCTCAACAAGGCGTTCCGCGCCCTTCTGGCTGGACAGCCCCTCGAGGCGCCTCCCACGGCCGCTCAGGAGACAGCCGATTCTGTCCTCACCAAGGAGGTCACCGCGGACATCTCTGCAGCGGGATACGAAGCATCGGTGGTGTTCGCCGCGCTGGCGCTGGAGGAGCGCGCGGTGGCGTACTACACCCAGAAGGCCCAGGATGCGGCGGATGCGTCCGAGCGCGAGCTCTACGAGTGGTTGGCCGGTTGGGAGCGGTCGCACGCTGAGCTCCTGATGGCCCTGGAGGAGGATCTCAGGCAGCGGGTGTGGCATGACCAGCATTTCTGGCCCCTGCTCTAGCTACTAAGGAGCAAGGCGGCGCTCAGGCGGCGCCGAGCCGCGTGTGGGGCGCGCGGCAATGGCCGTTCAGGAAGTCCAACCCTGACATAGGTCGACAGCCCTCCGGCTGCACGAAGAGCAGTTCCAGGACACCGTCACCGGTGGCCACGAAGAGTCCCCGGCGATCCGGAAGGATCGCACCCGGGGGCAGCCCCTGCGGGCTGCGCAGGGTCGGTCGAGATCGAAGCACCTTCACCCTTTTGTCTCCGAGCACGGTGGAGGCGCAGGGCCACGGCACCATCCCGCGCACCAGGTTGTGGATGTGCTCCGAAGGGGCGCTCCAGTCGATCGCCCCTTCGTCCCGACGCAGCTTGGGGGCTTCGGTGCCCTCCGGCGGCTGCGCGCAGGGGACCACCGTGCCCTCCACCAATCCGATCACGCTCTGCACGGCCAACTCCGCCCCCAGCTCCGCGAGGCGCTCCTCCACCTCCTCCGTCGTCTCATCCGGGCCGATACGCGTCCGCCGCTGGAGCAGGATGGGCCCCGTGTCCATCCCTTCGTCGACGCACATCGTCGTCACCCCGGTCTCCCGATCGCCACTGACCACAGCACGAGCCACCGGGGCGGCGCCTCTCCAGCGCGGAAGCAGCGAGCCGTGGATGTTGATGCAACCCAATCGGGGGACGTCCAGCAGCCGACGGCGCAGCAGCTGTCCGAAGTCGGCAACAACGATCAGATCAAGGTTCAGCGCCGCAAGGTGCTCGAGCACATCGGCAGCGTTGATGCTCCTGGGTTGGACGAGCGGAAGCCCTAGCCGCGCGGCCTCTTGTGCCACAGGAGGAGCACTGGTCTTGAGACCCCTCCCGGCGGGACGGTCCGGTTGGCTGATCACCAGCTTCACCCAGCCGCGGGCTGCGAGCGCTCGCAAGGTCGGGAGGGCAAAACTCCCCGTTCCCGCAAACGCCAGTCGGACCTCGTTCACCCCGACGAAGGCACAGCCCCCCTGGCGGCCTTGTACTCACGGATCACACGGCGACGCTCTTCGGCTGACAGGTGATCGAAGTACAGGATGCCTTCCAGATGGTCCATCTCGTGCGCCAGCAGCCGAGCATCCCATCCCTCCAGCTCGAGCTGGAGCGGTCGGCCGTCCTCATCGCTCGCAGCGACGCAGAGCTTCTCCGGACGCGCCACCAGGGCTGACACTCCGGGCACCGAAAGGCACGCCTCGCTGTCCACCACCAACTCGGAGGACCTCTCCACGATCTCCGGGTTCAGGAGAACCCGTCGCTCGTCACCGATCACCGCAAGGAGCACCCGATAGGGAAGCCCCACCTGGGGCGCTGCCAGCCCCAGGCCTTCCACCTCGCCGAACGCCGCGCGCAGCTCCTCGGCCGCTTTGAGCGCCTCGGAGCTTCCGGGCACCACGTCACGGGCTCGTCCCCGCAGACATCGGTCTGGATAGCAGCGGATCATCAGTGCCACCTCGTCTTCCTAGTTGAGAACGCTTATTATAGTTGCCTTGGACCATGACCACAACGGGAGATCGGGATGACGAGACGCGCTTCTCGCTCGTGCGCAAAGTGATCGCCCTCGAGCGGAGGAAAGGCTATGCCGACAATGCAGCTCTGGGAGGCCTGGAGGCGTTCGTACGCCAGCATGTGCCTGAGGGCGGCCCACTCGTTTCCGACTATGCGCACCTCCCGCCGGAGCGGCGCGCCAGGACTCTCGACGACCTCGAGGCCCTCATGGCACGCACCCAGGCCGGAGTGTCGGATCCGGAGATCCTCCGCGCCCCCATCGAGCGAGCGGTCGGAGTGGGTTCTCGTCGGGGCGCCCAGCTGCGGAAGCTGAGCATCGAGACCGTCGAGGATCTGCTCCTGTTCTTCCCGCGACGCCTGGAAGATCGGACTGCCCGGAGCACAATCGGGCGCCTCAGCGATGGGCAGTCGGCCACGGTGATGGGCCGCGTACGCGCCAAGTCTCGCGTACGCGTGCGCAAAGGACTGGAACTAATCAAGGTGGCGATCGAGGACGGCACAGGACTCCTGTTCGCCGTGTGGTTCAACCAGCCCTGGCTCTGGGATGAGATGCAACAGGGGATGGAGATCGCGCTCTACGGCAAGGCCCAGGTCCGCTACGGCGAACTCCAGCTCGAAAACCCTGTCTGGGAGAGCCAGGGCGAGGGCCTCCACACAGGTCGCTGGGTTCCGGTCTACCCAACAACCGAGGGGCTGAGCCAACCCGTGCTGCGCTCGCTTATCCTGCGCAACCTGGAGCGGCTCGGGATGGCCCTACCCGACCTGATCCCACAGGATGTTCGACATCGGCTGGCCCTCATGGAACGCGCCGAGGCCGTCCGCACGATCCACGCTCCCGAGGGACCTGAGTCGTTTCGCAAGGCCCGACGAGCATTGGCGTTCGAGGAGCTGCTCCTTGTGCAAGTGGGTCTTGCGGAACGCTCCCTTCCCCAGCGCGAGGGGCGCGCGCTTGAGATCGACAGCCAGACGGTGGCCCACTTCGTAGCCCAGCTCCCGTACGCCCTCACCCCCTCTCAGACGCGGGCGCTCAAGGAGATCCAGCGCGATCTCGCAGCTCCGCGCCCCATGTGGCGACTGCTCCAAGGCGACGTGGGCTCGGGCAAGACGGTGGTCGCCGCGGGCGCCGCAGTCGCCACGGCCTCGGCAGGAGCCCAGGTCGCGGTGATGGCACCGACGGAGATCCTCGCCGAGCAGCACTTCCTGGTACTCCAGG
>PWTC01000061.1 GCA_003563005.1 Candidatus Acetothermia bacterium | reverse complement strand
TGGACCGGGCGGTGGCTGGTGGAGCGGGGTCGTTTGGCGAACTTGTCATTGACGCTCTGTACGAGATCGGCCAGGTGGTCGTGGTGCAGTTCACGGTACATGGTTTCTACGGGGAGGAAGTGACGGACGCCATAGCCATCGTGGGGATGATGGGGGCGGAGAAGACGCCTCCGCCTGTGGTGTATCTAGGGCTGGCGAAGTACGACGCGGAGCTCGGGCACTACCACTTGGAGATCCCGACGGAGGAGCTGAAGGCGGGATTGTACTTCCTGGACATCACCTTGAACGACGGCTCGCACTTCCAGGAGCTGATCGAGCTGGTGGAGCCGGAGCAGGAGTAGCAGCGCAAGAGCCGCTTCGGTGAACAAGAAAGCGGGGGAGGCCATCAGGCCTCCCCCGTTGCTTGGCTGTGCAGCGTGCGATGCCGGGCGGTTCGGTTACACCTTGCTCTTCTCGTTCACTTGAGCGTCGGAGTGGACCTCGAGCGAGTTCTGGTACTCGACACGCTTGATCTTGCAACCGGGGCCGATCTTCACGTTGACCCCGCGCACGATGTCCGCCTGCGTCTCCTCCAGGTACACCTCGTCGCCCTCGATGACCTCGGCGGTCAGGCTTCCTCCGGCGAACCCCATGCGAAAGCCTCGGGAGAGGCTCACCTGGAAGTTGAACCCGCCGCCGGAACGGACCTCGATGTGCTCGCCGCCGATCTCCTTTACGGTGCTGTTGCCGACCAGGCGAACCTCCACGCGGTCGGCCGAGAGCATGCCATTGATGGAGAACCGGCCGGAGGAGGTGAACACATCTGTGTCGACGTTGCCGCCGACGGATAGCGTGCCGCTGCTGCGGATGTAGTGGGCCTTGAGGGGGCCTCCTACCTTCTGGGAGCCCGAGCAGCGCAGCTCTCCGGTCTGTAGCTCTCCTTCGACCACGCAGGCGCCAGAGGCCTGGAACACCTCACCCTCCACGCGGCCGCCGAATCGGGCTGCTCCGGACACGCTGATCTCCTTGGCTTTGGCACTGCCGAGGATCTTCCCGGAACCAGAGATGCGTATCTCCTCAGCTACGAGATCACCATCCACTTTTCCGGCACCGGAGATGCGAACGTTGCCGTACTCTCCGCCGCCGATCTTGCCGGTCCCAGAGATCGAGACATTGCGCCGTTCCATCAGGCCACCTCCCCCAACGCCAGCTTGACACGCTCCACGATGCTTTCCAGGTCACACGTGTGCACGATGCGGCTCTCGTGATCGACCCGCACGGGCTCCTGGGCCAGCACGGCGAACGGCACTCGGACCGAAATGCCACCGCGGTCGATCGCTTTCTCGCCAAGCACGGCCGAAATCCCGCTGGGGGTCTTAAGGATGTGCTCCTCAGTGCGCACGAGCTGGACGAGGAGCTGTGCTGCGGTCGCGGGAACGCCGCCACGTACCGCCTCGGCGCCGGCCGCCAGCGCGACCAGCTCTGCGAAGTCGTACTTGTCTTGCTTCCACAGGAGTTCCTTCGCCTGTGGCCCGATGGGCGAGAGGGCAAGCGGGTCATCCCAGTGGCCTCCGTCGGGGGCGGCCTCCGGGGAGAGGATCTGCACGAGCTCGTCGAGCGAGCGAGCTTCCTTCATCGACTGGATCTGCTCGATGCGCGCGAGGATCTTGTCTTTGGGGAAGAACGTCTCTTGGCCGGTGACGGTGGCGCGTCGCACGAACCACGCCTCAGGGATCAGCCCTTTGCGCTTCCACCGGTACAGCTGTCCGTAAGAGATCCCCGTCAGCTTCAGGACTTCCTTTTTCGCCAGGAGCTCCTCGCCCATCCTCGCCCCTCCTTGGGGCGCCCGCCCATCGCTACGGCCTGAGCCTGCACGGGACCGGGGCGGGCGCGTGGGGCAGTATAACATAACACTGTTACTGTGTCAAGCGGTTCACTGGGCGACCACGTGCACCCCGCCGGCAAGCATCGGAGGCACGTGCAGCACACCGTACACCCACTCGGGCTCGCCTCCCAGAGCCTGCACGCCGCTCTTGAGCACGTCGTAGGCGTTGCCGGCGATCATGGTGTTCTTGACGCGGCCGACGACCTTGCCGCCGCGGACGACGAACCCCACGCCGACGTTGTTGGAGAAGGAGCCCGAAGCGATGTTGCCCTGCCCGAGACCCAACACGTCGGCGACGATGAGCCCGTCGCCCATCTCGGCGAGCAGGTCATCGAGCGTCCCTGTGCCCGGTTCGAGAACGATGTTGCGCGGTCCTGGACTGGGTGGCGATCGGAACCCTCCTCCCATCAGGCCACTTTTCTGGCCGTTGCCGGTGGGTTCCTGCTGGGCCAGCGCGGCGGAGCGTAGGTCGTGGAAGAAACTGGTTGCGACACCCTTCTTGGCCAGCGCCAGCCGGGTGGTGGGAACCCCCTCGTCGTCGAAGCTCGTGGAGCGTGGGCCAAGAGGCAGCCGGCCGTCGTCCCACAGGGTGATGCGTGGGTCGAAGACCTGTTCCCCAAGGCGGTCCTTGAGGGGAGAGGTACCCAGCACCACGGACATGCCCGAGAACCCCACGAACAGAGGCAGCAGCACCACGATCATGGCCGAGGGGAGGAGGAGCACGGGGGGGGTGCCGGTGATCGCCGGGACCACCTCGCGCCCCCAGTCCAGCTCGCGCAGCACGTCCTCGATCAGCCGGTGGCGATCGAGCTCATCCACGGTGCGCACCGACTGAGAAGCCGACACGGTGTAGATATCGCCCTCGCGAACCCACTGGGCCTCCACCCCCATCGAGAGGTACGAGCGCTCCTCGTGGCGCGCGAGCCCGGCGCTGGTCTTGACCTCCACGTCGATCGAGCCGCGCTCGGCCCCAGCGTTCGCGATGACCTCCGGGAAGGCCCGTTCGATCTCCCGCACCGCTTCTTCACACCAGCCGATCAGTTCCTCGGCAGGCAAGCGCGTTGTGGCGTCGTGGCACACGGGCACAGGGTCCGCCGCGGCCGTGCCGGCGAATCCGAAGGGCGCCGGGTTGCCGTGCTGGGCCGACAGGAGCGCGGCCTCCACGAGACCGTCAGCCTTCGCACCGGTGGTGGAGGCGAAGCCGAGCCGCCCTTCCTGGATGATCCGCAGAGCGTGCCCGACGATGTCCTCGGCCTTGACCTGCTCGAGGTCGCCTGCGTTGAACGCGACGGCCGTCCCCGTCCGCTTCTCCCGGTACGCCTCGGCGGCTTCCGCGCGCTCCGCCGCCCGTTTGACGATATCCATGCGCTACCTCCCTCCGATCGTGACTTGGTTGACACGGACATGCGGTGCGCCGTCGGTCACCGGCAGCGGGAACTGTCCTCCCTTCCCGCAGCCTCCCGATCCGCCCTGGAGCGTGAAGTCGTCTCCGATCATGTCGATGTTCTTAAGGATGTGGAAGACGTTGCCCGTGAGGACCACGTCACGGACCATGGGGCCGACCTCGCCCCGCTGGATCTCGTAGGCATAGGCAGCGGAGAAGGTGAACTGCTCGAACTGCGTCTGTCCACCGAAGGCCGCCTTGGCATAGATGCCGCGGTCGATGCCCTTGAGCATATCCTCGAAGCGCGCGCTGCCCGGCTCGATGTACGTGTTACGCATCCTCACGATCGGCGCGTGTTCCCAGGAGACGGCGCGTGCGTTGCCGGTGGGTTGCATACCCATCTTCGCTGCCGTGGCCCGCGAGTGCATCAGCTCGTTCAGGATGCCGTTCTTGATGAGGTGGATCTTGCGGCGGCGTACGCCTTCGTCATCGTAGGGGACGTTCCCCCGCTTGCCCGGGATGTACCCGTCCTCGACGACGTTGAGCTCCTCGACACCGAAGGTGCGACCGATCTCCATGACCTTGCGCATGTGGGCATTGCGGAAGAGGAAGTCGGCCTCGCAGATGTGGCCGAACGCCTCGTGGATGAACACGCCAGCGAGCTCCGGGTCGAGGATGACGGTGTAGGTCCCGCCTTTCACCGGCTCGGCCGAGAGGAGCTGTACCGCGCGTTGGGCGGCCTCCTCGGCCTTGGCCTCGTGATCCTGCGCGATTTCGTACCCCCCTGCCTCTCCGATCGACTCGAACGCCTGCTGGACGTCGCCGTTCTTGCGGGCCACCGCGGCGAGCAGGAGCGTGACATCGGGGAGTTCTTGGTAGATGAACGCCCCCTCGGAGTTCGCATAGGTCGATCTCCGCAGGAGGTCGGTGTAGCGAACGGAGGTGGACACGATGTCCGGCGACACGCCCAGGATGAGCTTGTTGTACCTCTCGGCAAGCTCTCGCTTTCTTTCCAATGGGACTTCCCGGAAATCGTGCTCGAGTTCGGCTTGGTGTCGGGCTTCCTCGACGGGAACCTCGGCGATGCCTTCGGGTTCCTTCACGTGGCGCGCTCCGATTTTGGCAAGCCGGATCGCGTTCTTGGCCGCCTCTTCGATGTCTTCGGCTTTAGTGAACGAGGCCACGCCCCAAGCGCCGCCCGAGAGCGCGCGAACGATCCCGCCGGCCTCGGCCGACTGCTCCAGGGCCATAAGCTGGTCCCTCTGAAACGCGACACGCGACCAAGCAGCCTCATCCCAGCGCGCCTCGACGAAGTCCGCTCCCGACTGGGCCACGGCCTTGCGCAGTAAGCTCTCCACGTCCCACCTCCTGTGGGATTGATTGTAGGCCTCGTTTCGGGCACGCACCACCTGACAGAGGTATGCTCTTGGTGGCGGCCTCAGGCATAGCGTAAGGTCCGACCTGAGAGGGTGGAGTACGGCCGAGGAGGGGATAGCAGTGAAAGCGAAGAGGATGTTGGTGTTGCTGCTGGCGATCGTGTGCGGAGGGGTGGCCCTGGCCGATGCGCCACTGCCCAAAGGCCTGATCCCCGTACCCGAAGAGCCGCAGATCCAGGTTTCCTTGCGCACCTCGAGGACCTCCTATGAACCCGGTGGTTACCTACAGATGACGTTCGCCCTCAACAGGGAGGCGTATGTGTACGTCTACAACGTGACCAGTGCCGGGAAGGTGCAGTTGCTCGTGCCGAATGTGTTCCTGCAGGAGCCGCACTTCCCTGCGGGTGAGCACACGCTTCCCAAGGAGGGCTGGCGCCTGCGGGTGACCGAGCCCGAAGGGTGGGAGTACCTGCAGATCGTTGCTACTCCGGTTCCCCTGGACTTCTACGAGGCGAAGGCGTTCGAGGAACGGCCGTTTCTGGAGTTCGCCGACCCGGAGGCGTTCGCCACGCGCCTCAAGGGGCTGGTGGGAGATACCTGGGGCACCGCCTGGGCCATGTACCGGGTGCATGTCCCCCGAGCGCTCGTGCGCGTGTTCAGCCAACCCTCAGGTGCTGAGGTAATAGCGGACGGCGTACGCCTTGGCACGACGCCGCTCGAGACTACAGTGAGAGCGGGACGTACGACGGTGGAGTTGCGCAAGCCAGGCTACGAGTCCAAGAGGGTTTCGCTGAACCTGGTCGACGGTGAGGAGGCCGATGTCGTGGCACGGCTGACCCCGGAACGGCCCCGTCCGCCCGCCCGTGTCGAAGTGGACCTGTCGCTGGGCCTGGGTTTTGCGCTTGGCCTGAGCTCGCTGGGCCTCGAGCTGTGGGCGCCGGCGGTCGGCGCCGGAGTGGCGGCGCACCTGCCGCCGGAGCGGCCCGACCTCGGTGCGCCAGGGCCAGGGGGAACCTACCCGTGGGGACCCGAGGTCGAGCTCTACCTGGGCGGATGGGTGGGGGTCGGAGACCGCGCGGGGCTCGTCCTGTTGGGAGGCTTGGCGGTTCAGGAAGTGGTGGACCTTCCTCCTTGGGACCCCCAAGCGGTGCGACCTGCGGTGGTGATCGAGCCTGACACGCGGATGGTCAGCTACCCCGCCTTCGGCCTTGGGTTAGGGATCGCCGGAGATAACTTGCGCGGCTACCTCGCGTGGCACAACCGTCGCGGCATCGTCCTGGCCGCGACCTTCATGCCCTGATGAACGTGGGGTCAGAGCTTTAGTTTTGGTGTCATATGTCCCCTGTGCGGGCCGTAGGTCTTCGAGTCCGGACAAGTGACACCAAAACTAAAGCTCTGACCCCTTTGCTGCCGGGGATGTGGGGTTAGTCGATGACGAGGCGGGCGAAGCGCAGCCGGCCGACGCGCACGACCATCCCAGTGCGCACCTGGATGACTGCCGTGGGCGAGGACACCTTCTCTCCGTCGATCTGAACGGCACCTTGCTCCACGAGCCGCCGCGCTTGGGAGCGCGAAGGCGCAAGCTCGGCGGCGGCGATGAGGCTCAGTATCGGAACACCGTCGCCCTCGAGCATATCCGGCGGAACATGGAACTCCGCCATCTCCTCGGGCGGCTGCTGTGCCTCGAACACACGCTCGAAGTGCTGTTGTGCTCCGTCGGCGGACTCGGGCCCGTGGAACGCGGCCACCAGCGTCCAGGCTAGTTTCTTCTTCGCATCCTTCGGGTGCGTCCGGGTCGCTTCCTCCGCCGCCAGGTCCGTGAGGAGCTGGAAATACTGGGGCATGGCTTCGTCGGGCAGCGACATGAGCTTGCCGAACTGCTCGTGGGGAGGATCGTCAACGCCTATGTAGTTGCCGCGCGACTGGGACATGGCCGCCACGCCATCTGTCCCCACCAGGAGCGGCATGGTCACGATCGCCTGCGGCTCCTGTCCATAGGCCGACTGGATGTCGCGCGCGATGAGCAGGTTGAACCGCTGGTCGGAGCCTCCGAGCTCGACGTCAGCTTTCACCGCGACGGAGTCGTAGGCTTGCGCCAGAGGGTAGAGGAACTCCATGATCGTGATGGGAACGCCCGCAGCGTGCCGCCGGTGGAAGTCGTCGCGCTCGAGCATCCGCGCCACCGTGTAGCGCGCGGATAGGGCGATGACGTCGGCGAAGGTGAGTTTGTCCAGCCATTCGGAGTTCAAGCGAACCTCTGTTCGCTCGGGCATGAGGATGCGGAACGCCTGCTCGCGGTACGTGGCCATGTTCCGCTGGATGTCGCCAGGAGTCATGGGCTCACGCGTCTTCGACTTCCCCGAGGGGTCGCCGATCCGGCGCGTGAAGTCCCCCACCACCAGGACGGCGGTATGCCCCAGGTCCTGGAACAAGCGCAGCTTACGCAGCACCACCGCGTGTCCCAGGGTGAGGTGGGGAGCTGAGGGGTCGATGCCCAGCTTCACGCGGAGCGGGCGCTCGCAGCGCACGGCCCGCTCGAGCTTCGTCGCCAGCTCCTCGCGGGGGAGCACCACCTCCGCGCCCCGCGTGATCGCCGCCAGCTGCTGTTCGACCTCTTCCCGCACGTGCATCGCCGACCTCCCCTAGATCACAATGGTGGACACGACCCGGTCGCCCTCATCGACTCGGATCAGCCGGACGCCGCGCGCATAGCGGCTGAACGTGCTGACCTGATCGACCTCGAACCGGATCACCTTGCCGGCGGCTGTGGAAAGGGCGACCTCGCCTCCGTCCGGCACGAGCACCATCGACACCAGTGCACCGGCGTGCGCGTCGAGCTTGATGCCGATCAGCCCCTTCCCCCCACGTCGCTGTACGGGCAGGTCTCCGAGCTGGAGTCGCTTGCCGTATCCGAGCTCCGTGACCAAGAGCAATCGGTGGTCCTCTGCGATGTTAGGCGCCAGCCATGCCATGGAGACCACCGCATCGCCCTCTCCGAGGCGCATCCCGATCACGCCCCTGCTCGGGCGGCGGGTGAGGCGGATCTGCTCCTCGGGGAAACGGATCACCTGCCCCCGCGCGCTGGCCAGCACCACGTGCCCGCCCCCACCGGTGATCGAGGCCTCCACCAGGCGATCGCCCTCTCCGGCCGCATGGGCCAAGATCCCCTTGGAGTGGGCGTTGAAGTAGTCGCCCAACGCATTGCGGTTCACGATGCCGTGGCGCGTCGCGGTGACCGCGTGCCCGGCCTCGAAGCTCTCCACCGGCAGGACGGTCCGGATCTCGTCGTCCGCTTCGATCTCCAGGAAGTGGCGGAGGTTCTTGCCCACCGAATCGCGCTGCCCTACGGAGAGACGCCCGGCGGGCAGCTTGAACACCCGCGCGTGGCCAGTGAAGACGAGGAGATCCTGATGCGAGTGAGCGAACACCATGCCTCGGAGGGCATCGGCCTCCTTGGTGCGGATCCCCATCACGCCCTTGCCTCCGCGCCCCTGTACTCGGAAACCGTCGCAGACACTGGCGTTGACGTAGCCGCGGTTGGTCACGCAGAGGATGAGATCCACCTTCGGCGTGTCCTCTTCGAGGAGGGCCTCGCTGCCGTCTTCCTCGATGATCGTCGTCCGCCGATCGTCCCCGTACTTCTCGGCGATCTCCTCCAGTTCCTGTCGGATGAGGGCGTCGAGCCGCTGCGGGTCCGCCAGTACGGCTTCGTACTCGGCGATTTTTACCCGCAGCTCGCGCAGTTCTTCCTCGATCTTGTGCCGCTCGAGCTTGGTGAGTTGCGAGAGCCGCATGCGGAGCACGGCTTCGGCCTGTTTGTCCGAGAGGCCGATCTCTACGGCGAGCAGTGCCCGGGCGTCTTCAGGGTTCGATGCCTGGCGGATGATCTCGATGACCTCGTCGAGGCGAGCCAGCGCGAGCTGGAATCCCTCCAGGATGTGCGCCCGTTCGCGAGCCACCCGCAATCGGTACTCGGTGCGGCGACGCACGACGGAACGACGGAACCCGAGGAACGCGAGCAGCATCTGAGACAGGGACAGCGTCCGCGGGCTGCCTCCTTGGATGGCCAGGAAGTGGCACGAGTACGTGCGTTCCAGGGCCGTGACCTTCAGCAGCTTCCGCAGGATCCGTGGGGCGTCGTCCTCCCGCTTGATCTCCACGACGACCCGCAGCCCGTCCCGGTCCGACTCGTCACGGAGATCGGTGATCCCCTCCAGTTCACCGGACTTCACCTTGGCGGCGATCGACTCCAGGATCGTGGTTTTGCGAACATGATAGGGGATCTCGGTGATCACGATGCGGCCGTCCTCGATGAAGGCGCGTGCTCGCACGCGGAGACGCCCCTCTCCGGTGCTGAAGGCATCGCGGATGCCGTCCCGCCCCACGATGAAGCCGCCCGTAGGGAAGTCCGGTCCGGGGACGATCCGCATGAGCTCCTCGACGGTGGCGTGGGGATGCTCCATGAGATGGAGTGTGGCCTTGATGATCTCCCGCAGGTTGTGGGGAGGGATCTGGGTCGTCATGCCCACCGAGATGCCCCACGCTCCGTTTACCAGGATGTGCGGGAAGCGCGCTGGAAGCACCTCGGGTTCTTCGAGCGCGTCGTCGAAGTTAGGGACGAAGTCCACCGTTTCCTCGGCGAGCTCCTCGAGGAACTCCATGGCGATAGCAGCCAGCCGCGCCTCGGTGTAACGCATCGCCGCTGGGCTGTCTCCGTCGATGGAACCGAAGTTCCCTTGGCCGTCGACCAGTGGGTACCGAGAGGAGAACGTTTGGACCATCCCCGCCATGGCCTCGTAGACTGCGAGGTCACCGTGGGGATGGTATTTGCCCATTGTTTCTCCCACAATACGGGCGGATTTCCTCTGGGCGCGGCCCGGCAGGAGCCCGAGGCCCCGCATGGCGTAAAGGATGCGGCGCTGGACGGGCTTCAGCCCGTCACGGATGTCCGGGATGGCCCGGCCTCGGATGACGGAGATGGCGTAGTCGATGTACGACTGCTCCATCTCATCTTCGATAAAGGCTTGCTGGATTCGTTCCACGACGTGCTTACCTCCCCCTTACAAGTGTACGCCTCCGAGGGGCCTATCTCAAGGATATACTGTTCAGAACAGTCTTAGCTTTTCCCCCGTTGGTGGGAAGCCATGTCCTCCCTCCGCGCGCCTGCGGGCACCAAGGGGTCCAATGGGGTCAGAGCTTTAGTTTTGGTGTCATGTGTCCCTTGGACAAGGCAGATGACTCGCCGAGGGGACACATGACACCAAAACTAAAGCTCTGACCCCATTGCTAGGTGGTGGTGAGGGTGAGGGTGCCGTCGGGGGCGTCCACGGTGACGCGGCTGCCGGCTTTCAGCTCTCCGCGCACGAGCATCGTGGCCAAGGGGTTCTCCACCCGGTGGCGGATGGTCCGCTCCATGGGACGTGCCCCGTAGTGATAGTCGTACCCCTCGCGGACGAGCGTCTCGAGCGCGGCTTCCGTCCAGCTGAGCTCGATCTCCTGTTCGGCGAGGCGTGCCGCCAGCGTGGCGAGCTTGCGCGCGGCGATCTGGCTGACTGTGTCCGGGGCGAGGGCGCGGAAGACGATCACCTCGTCGAGCCTGCCGAGGAGTTCGGGGCGGAATGTGCGGCGCAGTGTCTCGCGCACCTGTCGCTCGGCCTCCTCGAAGCTCGGCGCTGTCTGGAAGTGCTCGGAGCCGACGTTGGAGGTCATGACGACAAGCGTGTCGCGGAAGCTGACGGTGTGCCCCTGCCCGTCGGTGAGCCGGCCGTCGTCGAGGAGCTGCAGCAGTATGTTCATCACCTGTGGATGGGCTTTCTCGACCTCGTCAAGGAGGATCACCTGGTACGGCCGCCGCCGCACCGGCTCGGTGAGTTGCCCCCCTTCCTCATAGCCCACGTACCCGGGAGGCGCACCGATGAGGCGGGCCACTGCGTGCTGCTCCATGTACTCGCTCATGTCGATCCGGAGCATCGCCTTGTCGTCCCCGAAGAGGACCCAAGCGAGCGTTTTGGCCAGCTCGGTCTTGCCGACTCCGGTGGGGCCGAGAAACAGGAACGAACCCAAGGGGCGGCGTGGATCGGAGAGGCCTGCCCGCGCCCGTCGCACCGCCTCGGCGACTGCGCGCACACCTTCCTCCTGATCGACGACGCGCTCGTGGATCCTGTCCTCGAGCTTGGCCAGGCGCTCGCGCTCGCCCTCGAGGAGGCGCTGTACTGGAATGCCTGTCCAGACGGCCACGATCTCGGCGATATGCGCCTCGGTGACGACGCGATCCTCGTCGCTTGAGGCGGCGAGGCGCAGCCGCGAGGCAGCCTCGTCCACCAGATCGAGCGCCTTGTCCGGCAGATGGCGCTCGGTGATGTACCGCTCCGAGAGACGTGCCGCCGCCGCCAGCGCATCGTCGGCAATCTTCACGCGGTGGTGCTTCTCCAGCTTGTCACGCAGCCCCTCGAGGATCTGGACCGTCTCCTCCGGGGTAGGTTCGCGCACGTAGACCTGGGCCATGCGGCGCTCCAGGGCGGCGTCCTTCTCCACGTGCTTGCGGTACTCCTCCAGGGTGGTGGCCCCGATCAGCCTCAGGCGCCCCCGGGCGAGCGGTTCTTTGAGCATGTTGGCCGCATCGACGGCACCCTCCGCCGCCCCGGCGCCGACCACGGTGTGGAACTCGTCGATGAAGAGGATGATGTTCCCGCTGGCTGCCTCCACCTCGCGCAGCACGGCCTTCATCCGCTCCTCGAACTCGCCGCGGAACTTGGACCCGGCAACCATGGCCCCCACGTCGAGGGCCACGATCTGCTTGTTCTCCAGATCCCGCGGCACGTCGCCCGAAGCGATGCGTTGGGCGAGCCCCTCGACGACCGCTGTCTTGCCGACGCCCGGCTCCCCGACGAGGACGGGGTTGTTCTTCCTCCGTCGCAGCAGCACCTGCACGAGTCGCGCGATCTCCTCGTCACGCCCCACAACCGGATCGAGCTCGCCGCGCTTTGCCATCTCGGTGAGCTGGATGCCGAATTTCTGCAGCACGCGGTACCGTTCTTCGGACTCGGGGGAGTCTACGCGTTGGTGACCCCGCACCTTGAACAGGGCGTCGTACACCGCATCGCTGGTGATGCCGTGCTTGGCGAGCACGCGCGAGAGGGACGGATCGTCGTCCCGCACGATGGCGATCAACAGATGATCCACGCCGACGAAGTCATCCCGGAGGCGCTTCGCCTCGACCTCGGCTGCCATGAAGACCTCGTCGAGGCGTGGCGTGATGTACACGGTCTGAGAGACGCTTCCGCTCACCGAAGGCCGCACCGCAAGCAGGTGGTCGAGATCGCGCAGCAGGGGCGGGATGGTTACACCTACGGCCTTCAATATGTCCTGCCCCACCCCCTCCGAGCGCGCGAGCGCATAGAGCAGGTGCTCCACGTCGAGTTGGTCATGCCGCCGCTCGCGCAGGGTCTCCTGCGCGCTGACGAGCACCTCCTGCGCTCCTTGCGTCAACCTGTCGGAACGGATCATCGCCCCTCCTCTTAGCAATCCTGGGTATCGATTGCCAATAGTACCACCCAGAAGGGTGCGGCGCAAGCCTGGCAAGCCCCTACAGGTACGGCTACACTGTCGCTCATGACAACGCAGCCTCAGCAGAAGCTGGAGATCCAGGAACTCCTGCGCCGGCACCCGGCCGATGTGGCGGAGATCCTCTCGGCCTTGCGTCACGACGAGGCTGTGGAGCTTCTGAAGCGCCTGTACGAGCGCCGTGGGCACGCGGCTGCGGCCCCGCTGGCGGAGATGGATCCCGAAGAGGCGGCGGAGCTCCTGTCGGAACTCTCCCGCGATGCATCGGTGCACATCCTGGCACGCATGTACCCGGACGATGCGGTGGACCTGTTGGCGGAGCTGCCGCCGGACACGGTGAAGGATATCCTCAGGCGCCTCGAGGAGCCCGAGGCACGTGAGTTGGCGGGCCTGCTCACCTACGCCCCTGACACGGCCGGGGGCCTCATGTCCCCGGATGTGGTGGCCCTTCCCTCCTCTCTGAGCTGCCAGCAGGCGATCGATCGGCTGCGGCGGGTGGCTGAGGAGACGGAGACTGTGTACTACGCCTACGTGGTCGAGCCCGACGGACGGCTCAAGGGCGTGCTGTCCCTGCGCGACCTCGTGTTCGCCCGGCCGAACGCGCCGATCGAGACGGTCATGTTCTCCGATCCGGTGGCCTTGCCGGCGGACATGGACGTCGAGGAGGTGGCCCAGACCTTCGACAAGTACAACTACCTCGCGCTTCCGGTGGTCAGCCGCGAGGGGAGGCTGCTCGGCGTGGTCACGGTGGACGACGTGATCGACGTGATTCGCGAGGAGACCACCGAGGACTTCCTGCGCATGGGCGGAATCCCCGCCGGTGAAGAGGATCCCCTGACCCCGGTCCGGGAGTCGGTGCGCAAGCGTCTGCCTTGGATGATGGCGAACATCCTGTTCTGCCTGGTCGCGGTCATCGGGATTGCGGTGTTCGAGCGTACGATCGAGCAAGTGGCTTTTCTTGCCGTGCTCATGCCGATCATCGCCGACATGGCCGGCAACGTCGGGTCCCAGTCGATGAGCGTGACCATCCGCGGCATGGCCACGGGCCACTTCACCTGGGCGGACCGCTGGAAGGCCGTGCGCAAGGAGTTCGTGGTGGGCGTGATCAACGGCCTGGTGCTCGGGGTGCAGCTGGGTCTGATCTCCTACCTCTGGCGGGGGAACGTCTACTTGGGCGGGATCGCAATGCTCACGATGTGGATGACGACCATCATCTCGTATCTCCTGGGGAGTTCCATACCCACTGCCCTCAAGCGGATGGGGCTCGATCCGGCGATGATGAGCGGGGCCGTGGTCACCACGGTGGCAGACCTGTTGGCCTTCTTCTTCTTCCTGGGGATGGCGACGGCCTTCCTTCCTTACCTATGAGCGGCGAAGCTCCCGGTGCCGGGTGGGGCCACGGGGGCTTTGCCATGCTCACCGGGTCGCTGATTCTGATCCCTCTGTGTGTCGGCCTGGCGCCAGTTCCTCCGGTCCCCAAAGTGGCGGCTGGCCTGCTGCTCCTCGGACTCTGGTGCTGGGCGGCGACAGGCGGGCGGGCGCGCGATCCGCTTTCCCCTGTGCGGCTCCTTCCGGCCCAGGCGCTCCTCTTTCTCGGGCTGGGCATCGTGGGTGCCCAGGCTGCCCTGTGGGCCTGGTACGCGCTGGCACCGTGCACCGTGGGGCTGGACCTGGCCCTTGGGGCGCGCAGACGGTCGCTGGCGCGCGTCCTTTACGCTATACTCTGGCTGGATCTGTACGCCCTGTTGCATCAACTCGTAGCATTGGGACGGGATTTGTCTGGCGTGGCGCTGATCCTGTGGACCGTTGGGGTCGGCTCCGCCGCGCTGATCTTTGTCGGGCTGGGGTTGGTGCGGTTGGGAAGCCGTACCTTGGAGAGGTGATGTGGATGAACGGAGGAGAAGGGCAGCTTTACTCACTGGTCATCCTGCTGGTCGTGTTCGGAGCGGTGTTCTACTTCCTGCTGCTCCGGCCGCAACGCCGCAGGCAGAAAGAACACCAGCAGTTGATGGGGTCGTTGAAGCGAGGCGATCGCGTGGTCACCGCAGGCGGCATCCACGGTACGATCGAGAAGCTGGACGATGATTCGGCGATCCTCGTGCTCGAAGAGGGCGCGAAACTGCGGCTTTCGAAGTCGAGCATCGTCGACAAGGTCCGCAAGTAGGGGTGTGGGATGAGGCGTAACGAGTGGATGCGACTTGGGGTGACCGCCGCGGTGCTGTTCGCGGCCCTTGGCCTTCTCTTCCCCTTCTGGCCCCTTCAGGACGTGGTCAACCTGGGGCTCGACCTCCAGGGCGGCGTGCGGCTCATGTTGCAGGCCCAGGACCTCGAAGACATGGAGCCCGCACAGCGACGTGACACAGTGGATCGCTTGATCCAGATCTTCAACCAACGTGTGGACCAGTACGGCTTGGCCAACGTGGAACTCCGTCCTGTGGGAGAGGACCGGGTCGAAGTCCGCGTCCCCGGAGCGCAGGACCCAGAGGAGGCCCGGTTTCTGATCGGCCAGACGGCGATCCTCGAGTTTCGCAGGGTGATCGAGGCGGCTGGCAGTCCCGACAATCTGTTCCGCACCGACCCGACGCAGGACATCCTGCGGGCCCACGACGGAGCCGAGTTCTACCTGGTGCCACGTGAGCCGATGCTCACGGGCGAGGTGCTCGACTCAGCTGAGGCGCGTATGTCGACCGACCCTCGCCAGCCGGGCGCGTTCGTCTCCCTCAGGTTCAACCGCACTGGAGCAGAACGGTTCGTCGAGGTGCTGCGGCAGCTGCGGGTGGGCGACCGACTGGCCATCGTGCTCGACGGAGTGGTCTACTCAGCCCCGGCGATCACGGAGTCCATCAAGGAAGTTGCTCAGCGAGCGGGTTGGAGAGGGGTGCAGGACGAGACGACGATCACCGGCGCGTTCACCTTCGACGAGGCGCGGCTGCTGTCTGTCGTGCTCCGCTCGGGTGCCCTGCCGACCGAAGTGGTGGTCATCGAGGAACAGACGGTGGGCCCGACGTTGGGGGCAGACTCCATCCGCCGAGGCACCATGGCCATCGTCATCAGCTTCTTGCTCGTGCTCCTTTACATGCCGGTGTACTACCGGTGGCTGGGGCTGGTCGCCGACGTCGCGCTGACGCTGAACATGCTGATCCTGTTCGCGGCGCTCCGGGCGCTCGGTGCCACGCTGACGTTACCTGGTATCGCGGGGATCATCCTCACCATCGGCATGACGGTGGACGCCAACGTGATCATCTTCGAGCGCGTCAAGGAGGAGCGACGCGCGGGCAAGTCGGTGAAGGCTTCTGTGCTGAACGGCTTTTCCAAGTCGCTATCTGCGCTTGTGGATGCCAACATCACCACGTTGATCACCGCGGTCATCCTGTTCATGTTGGGCACGGGGCCTGTGGAGGGCTTTGCGGTCACGTTGGGGCTCGGGGTAGCCGGGTCGCTGTTCTGTGCGCTCGTGGTCACGCGGCTGCTGTTGGAGTCGACGGGCTTCGGGGAGCGTATACCGGTCAAACTGCCAAGCTCAGCGTGAACCAGGTGAGCGCCCCGTGAGGGGTGGCTTCACCGTTCTTGATCTTGAGATCGAGCTCCTGGAGAACGGCCAGGAGCTCGATCAGTTCTTGTAGCGAGAAGTTACGGGCCTGCTCGGCACGTCGGCGGGCAAGCCATGCCGGCCCAGCAGGCTGCTCGCCGGCGTCGAGCGCGGCGCGCGCGGCCAGCAGCGTGCGCACATGGGAGGCAACCAGGAAGAAGAGGGAGAAGGCGGCGTCGGGTCCGGTCAGGCGAGGGGCGAGCTCACCTAGCGCGCCCCGCACATCGCGTGCCCCGATGCGATCCAGAAGGGGATAGGGAACGGGCTGTGCGGCGAACAGGAGCGCGGCGGCTTCTTCAGGGGACAGCGGCCGCTCGCGCCACAGGCTGAGTTTGTCGACCTCTCGGGCTAGGCGCAGGGTGTCGGTCCCGCATGCCTCGGCCAGGATTTCCACCATAGGGGGGGTGGGCGTGAGGCCTGCCTCAGTCAGGAGCCGGCGAGCGAGGGCGCGGACTTGGGGCCGCTTGGGCTGTGGGAAGTGTTCTTGCTCCTCGGCCCTGCGGATCACGGAGCCACGGAGCTCCTTGCCGATCAGGAACAGGGCGACGTCTTCGGGTAACCCCGCCTCCAGCGCTGCGGCGAGCTTGGCGCTCTTGGCCAGGGGTTCGGCGCGACGGACCACGAGCGCCCGCTTGCCGCCGAAGAGGTCGCTTGTCAGCAGTTCACTGGAGAGCGCCTCGGGCGTGATCTCGTCGCCGAACCGGGGCTCGACGGCCGCCTCCAGCTGCGCCAGGCGCTCCCGCAGCCGGAGCTCCACGAGCAGCGGATCACCGGAATAAGCACCGAACCGAACGACTTGGGTCATGGTGAGGCTGGTCCGTTGGTCTGACTACTCACTCCGCGACCTGTCGGGGCTCCGGCCGTGTTCACCGAGCGCCTTCAGCGATGCCACGCCTTCCACTGCGCGCTCTGCTATGGTGTTGAGCTGCTTACGCGTCTCCCGCAGATCCTGGATGAGTTCCTGTACCTTCTTCTCGAGTCCCTTGTTGATCGCTTCGAGATGGGCGATGGCTTGTTCCGCGGACTTCCTCTCCCACTCATGTTCTAGCTCAGCAAGGGCACGCCTGTGATCAGCTTCTCTCTGCATCTCGGATGCCGCCAGCTGCCTTGCGCGCTCGGCGGCCTCTTCGATCCGTTGGGGGAAGGAAGCCACCTCTGCTCTCAACTCGGCGAGCTCATGTTCCCGGGCATCGAGTTCGGCTTCTCGCTGTGCAAGGGATTCTTCGGTTTCCCTACGCGTCTCGCGTAGCTCGCGCTCCAGCGCCGCCATACGCTCTTCGTGGTCCTGTTCGGCCTTTCGCCGGGCGCGCTTGAGCTCGGCTTGGTATTCCTCTTCCTCTTGGAGGCGTGCCTGTTCAGCGGTCTGGCGCTCACGGGCCCAGAGGGTTCTCGTTTCCTCCATCTCGCGCTGCAGTTCTTCCCTCCTGTGGGAGACGTCGCGCTCGATTTCTTGCATGCGATCTCGGTGGTCCTGCTCAAGCTTGCGCCGCTCCTCTGCATAAGCGGCCGCCAGCCTGGTCATCGTGTCAGCAGCGGCCTCGATGTTGTAGAGATCCTTGAGTCGCATTTCCTGGAGCTGAACGGCGCGGTTGAGCTGTTCGGCCTTCTCGGCCTGGTCGGTCATCCGCTCCCCCAGCTCGCCGAGGGTGGAAGTCACCAGCGCACGCAGCTTTCCCAAGCCGTCAAGGACAGCGTCGGCGGTGGTCGCACGGGATAGCTCCAACGCTCCCTGATCCTTGCGACGCTCGAGCTCGGTTGCGCGCTGCTCGGCCTCCTGGCGGCCGCGGACCTCCTCATGGAAGGCGTCAAGGAGTTGCTGGTATTCCTCGATGATCTCCTGCTTCTTGAGTGACGAGACAGATCTGGGTTCGTAGGCCATCCCTCCCCCTTCGGCCGCTCCGGGGCAGCCGCGACGAGTATACGAACCGCCCGGCGCACCCACCAACCGGGGTCAGGTCTTGCACTGCCGCATGTAACGCGAATGCAATTAGAGAGCCGCT
The DNA here is from genome assembly GCA_003563005.1 of Candidatus Acetothermia bacterium. Taxonomy (GTDB): domain Bacteria; phylum Bipolaricaulota; class Bipolaricaulia; order Bipolaricaulales; family Bipolaricaulaceae; genus PWTC01. The sequence goes on along the minus strand of PWTC01000061.1, from coordinate 1,163 downwards.
AAGAGTATTGCCTCTCAAGTCAGCCGTTTGCGTGCGGCAGTGCAAGACCTGACCCCGGTCACTTAGCTTTGCTCATGCCTCTGGATCCTTCTGCTGACGGTCGAATAGTGGACACCGAGGTAGTCGGCGATCTGCTTGAGGGTAAACCTGTGCTCTCGATATGCCCTGGCAAGCGCGGCATCATCGGGGTTGTCGCCGAGGAGGACATGAAGCGGTGGTGCCGGCCTCCGTTGTGCATGTGGGACCTCGTCAAGCTCTCCCCTGGGAACGGGGACGCTCTCGATGAACGCATCGCTGCCGAGGTAGATCTGTCCGCGGAGCTTGCTCCAGGGGGCTTCGGGCTCCGCTTGAGTGACGAACTGGCGGTAGGCGTGCTGAGCGATCTCCCTACGACCATCGAACTGGCCCAGCAACCAGTCAGTGGTCAGCCAGTCGGGCGCGCGGGTAAGCCCAGCGGTGGGGCCGAAGCTGCTCCACGGCCACTGTGAAGGGCACGCTGCCAAGCGTGCGCGAACAGGGTTCAGTGCGATGTATCTTGCGAGCTCAAGGAGATGCTGCTCCTTCTCCACGAGGATCGCCTTGTACCTTCCCTGGAAGAGGTGCCCGTAACGCTGATGGCGACGGTTCACGCGTTGTGTGTAGACGCCGTTGACGTGCCGCATGCCGCGCGACAGTGTGGCCTCACGGGTCTCCAGGAGTAGATGGTAGTGGTTAGGCATCAGGCAGTATGCATGGCAGATCCAGTCGTATCGCTCGATGGCCTCGGCGAGGGTGTCAAGGAACATCGAGTGGTCGTACGGGTCAAGGAATATGCGCTGACCCGAGTTGCCGCGGGCTGTGACATGGTAGACCGCGCCCGGAAACTGCACCCGAAGCGGCCGTGCCATAGCACCAGAGTATAGTAGAGGAAAGGTGGTGGCTTGCAAGGTGTGACGATCAAGGGAGGGGGAGGGAAAAGCATGTGTCTGAGCACGTAGTCCGAATCGAGATGCAAAAAGGTGAGTATGGCATACTGCAGTGCAAGACCTGACCCCGGTTGGTCGGGGGTTGACGCGGCATGTTCGCATCGCTAGTATCGTTTGCCGGCCGAGGTGGCGGAATTGGCAGACGCGCTGTCTTGAGGGGGCAGTGGGCCACGTGCCCGTGTGGGTTCAAATCCCACC
>PWTC01000004.1 GCA_003563005.1 Candidatus Acetothermia bacterium | reverse complement strand
CAGTTGATCCCGAAGCAGCTCCTGCAGACGCCCCACAAGCTCATCCCGAGTCTTGGCCGTCCCGAGCTCGGCCGCCGACGGGGCCGGTTCGGCAAGGCGCGACAGCTCGCCAGCGAGCTCGGTGCACGCTTCTTCCTCCGGGGAAGTCCCGGGCGGCAGGTGCAGCTCGACGAGCGACTCCGCGTACTCGTCCGCCATCTGCTCCAACCGATCCCACACGATACTGTCGTCGGGCTCACGTCCCGGGGCCGGGAAGAGCAGTGCCTCACGAGAGGTGTAGATCGTTTCTCTCTGACGGGCCATGATGGCGTCGTAGTCGAGCAGCCGCTTCCGGATCTCGAAGTTTCTCTCCTCGACGCGCTTCTGCGCGTTGCGGATGGCGCGGCTGAGCAGATCATGTGTGATCGCCTCGCCCTCCTTGATCCCCAAGCGATCCATGATCGAGCCGATGCGCTCTCCTCCGAAGATCCGCAGAAGGTCGTCCTCAGTGGAGAGGAAGAACACGGAGGCGCCTGGATCGCCCTGGCGCCCCGAACGCCCGGCGAGTTGGTCATCGATCCTCCGCGCCTCGTGACGCTGAAAACCGATCACGTGCAGCCCGCCCTCGCGGAGCCGATCGCGCCACTCCTCCGGCTGAAATGCCCGCCCAGTCTCCTCGCACCAAGCGCGGATGCGTGCCAATGCCCGTCTGCCATAGGCAGAACCGGGGTCGGCCAGCCTGACGATCCTCGCTCGCTCCTCTTCCGCTTCCTTTCGATAGCGTTCCAGGAGCTCGCGGTAGCGCTCGGGTTCTTCATTGGGGTCGGCCTCGTCCGCAGCCCGCTGTTCAGGAGAGCCCCCAAGCAAGATGTCCGTTCCCCGGCCAGCCATGTTGGTGGCAATGGTGATCGCACCGGCCCGACCGGCCTGGGCCACAATGTGGGCCTCGCGCTCGTGCTGCTTGGCGTTGAGGACCTCATGCTTGAGCTTGCGTCGCTTGAGGATCCGTGAGAGCTGCTCGGAGTCCTCAATGGACGTCGTCCCGATCAACACCGGCTGCTCCAGTGCGTGGAGTCGTTCTACCTCGTCGGCCACCGCCTCGAATTTGGCCTTCTGCGTGCGGTAGATGACATCGGGAAGCGGATCACGCACGAGCGGTCGGTTCGTCGGAATCTGCACGACGTCCAAGCCGTAGATCTGCTTGAACTCCTCCTCTTCCGTCTTGGCTGTCCCCGTCATCCCCGCCAGGCGCTTGTAGAGCCGGAAGTAGTGCTGCAGTGTGATCTGCGCCAAGGTCTGAGACTCGCGTTGGACAGGGAGGTTCTCCTTGGCCTCGATGGCTTGGTGCAGCCCCCCGGAGTAGCGCCGATCGGGCATCAGCCGCCCGGTGAACTCGTCGACGATCATCACCCGCCCGTCCTTGACGATGTACTCCCGATCGCGTTTGAAGAAGGTTCGCGCACGCAGGGCGGTTTCCAGGTGCTGTAGTGCTGTGCTCGCACGCGGATCGAAGATGTTCTCGAACTTCAGGATCCGTTCGGCTTTGGCAATGCCCTCATCGGTGAGGCTGAGGCGTTTGTGCTCCTCGTCCACCTCGAAATCTTCTGCCGGCTTGAACAGGTTGGCCACACGGGCGAACTCGCGGAACATGCGCACCGTGTCGTCGGTAGGGCCGGAGATGATGAGCGGTGTGCGAGCCTCGTCGATGAGGATGTTGTCGATCTCGTCGACGATCGCATAGTCGCGCGCGGCCTGAACCTGCTGGTGCTCGGCCATCACCATATGGTCGCGCAGGTAGTCGAACCCGAACTGCGCGTTCGTTCCGAAGGTGATGTCGCAGGCGTACGCCTCCCTGCGTTCGTCCGGGTTCATGCCCTCCTGGATCAGCCCCACCGTGAGCCCCAGCGCCTCGTAGATGGGCCCCATCCAATGGCGGTCGCGGCGGGCGAGGTAATCGTTCACCGTGACGATATGCACGCTGCCCGCCAGCGCGTTGAGATAGGCGGGCATCGTGGCCACCAGTGTCTTCCCCTCTCCGGTCTTCATCTCAGCGATGCGTCCCTGGTGGAGGACGATCCCCCCGATCACCTGCACGTCGTAAGGCCGCAGGCCGATCGTACGCTGCGCGGTCTCTCGCACCACGGCGAACGCCTCCGGAAGGAGGTTCTCCAGTGTCGCCCCTTGGGCCAGACGTTCCCTGAACGCCTCCGTGTGGCCTCTCAGCGCCTCGTCCGAGAGGCCCGCCATGCGTTCGGCCTGCGCGTTGACCTCCCCCAAGAGCGGCATGAGCTTCCTCAGGCGCTGGGGGTTCGTCTGGCCGAAAAGCCTGTTGACCACGTTCCGAACAGAGAGCATGCGGTCACTATACGGTTGGGGGACGGGTCGCTCAACTTGCTCTAGGGAAGCCGGGCCAGCATCCTCTGCACGACTTCCTCGGCCTGTCGGAGGAACTCCAGTTGCTCACGCGCTGAACGGTGGTCGTCAAGGGACTGCGCTCGCTCCAGGTCCCGTTGCGCCCGCAGCAGTGCCGCATCGATGAGCTGCTGAGCTCGCTCGTAGTGCTCTCGAGCCTCATCGTACCGCTGCTCCTGTCGGGCGATGTCTCCCAGGCGTATGTAGGCCCGTTCGTTCCGGGGATCCACCTCCAGCACTGATCGAAAGCCCGCCTCGGCCTCCCGCAGAGCTTCAAGGGCCTCCGCTCTCATCCCTCCGCGCGTGTGTCTGTCCGCCTCGAGTAGCTTGGTCTCCGCCAGCAGATAGCGCCCCGCTGCCTCCTGGTCGCGCCTCGGCCTCGCGGCAAGGAGACGCATGAGGATATCGCGCGCTTCGTCGAGCTCCTCTAGCTGGAGGTGTGCGGACGCTAAGTTTAGATAGAGCGTTGCATTCACATGCCGCGTCAGACACTGGCGCAGCGTGTCACGAGCCGCGTCGATCTCCCCAATCCGAAGCTGAGCTATGCCGAGATAGTACAGGCTCAGTCTAGGGAAGAAATCCAGCTCCACAGAGCGCTCCAGATGTGCCCGCGCACGTGGCGCATCCCCTCTGGCGAGAGCGATCTGTGCCTGCCGGAGGTGTTGATCCGCAACGAGATCCCGTACCGCGAACACCGAGACAACACTCGCAAGGAGGAACACGAGCACGCAGACCACCATGAGAGGCCTACCTCTTAGGACCAGAGAGAGGCGGCCCCGCTGCCCGTAACGTGGAGAGAAGGCCAGGGCAAGGATAGCCACGAATGCCATACTTGAAGCGGGCAAGCGCCACGGAAAGGTCACCGCGGCATGGACGAGCGTGACCACGATCCCGCCACCGAGAAGCAGCAGCTCCAGCCGTCGACCTCGATCCTCCATCGCCGCCACACGCCGTAGCCCCAACACGACGATGAGCCCCAGTCCAGCTATCAGCACCAGGAACCCAAGCGTTCCCATTTCGGCTGCCACTTGAACGTACTCGTTGTGGGCCTGAGCCGCTGGTGAGATGTGAAAATCGTAGGCCTCGCCTCGCGGCGTATCCAGGAAGTGCGCCTTGTACGGGACGAACTGGATTTTGTAGGCGCCAAGCCCTATGCCGACAATGGGGCTATCCTGCCACATCTCATAGCCCACCCACCAATCGTAGGCCCTGACTGCACCTGACTGCCTTGCCCACAGGTCGCGCACTCCGGAGAAGGGTGTCGTCACAGGGATGAGCATGAGTACCGCCGCCACAGCTGCGAGAGCCGTGGGTACCCAGGACCATGGCCTCGCCCGCAGCAGACGCCCCAAGGCCCAGAGCCCCAAGGCCAGCACGGCGAGGCCCAGAACGTACAGGAACCCGATCGGCCCCAGGACCGCAACCATGCCTGCGAGGGCGACTCCCCCGGCAACAGCCCACCCCAACCAGCGTCCCCAGAGAACAGGCCACAGTCCGGATGCGAAAGCGATCACAGCAACTGCGATGCCCAGACCCAACCGGACACCCACCTGACGGGTCAGCAGCATGACCGCAAAAGCAAACCCAGCTCCTCCAAGGGCCACCGCTCTAGCCCACAGCGACCGAAGGCGAAGGCATAGAATCCCGGATGGGAGGATCAGGTACGAGAGAAATCCGGCGAGGAACTGCCTGTTGCCCATGGTGGCGATCATGGCACTAAGCCCCGTTCCAGGTCCTCCAAGAGCCAACCCCACATACTGAAGGAGACCCCACATCGCGGAGGCCACAGCAGAGCAGAGCAGGGCTCCCAGTAAGGCCATAACTTGCCTCTCTCCTTGCCCCGCGTTCAGCACCAGAAGATAGATGAACCCGAAGTAGAGGAACAGCGTCGCGCTCTGGATCACCCCACCTGCCTCCGCCCCCCCGAGGAGAGAGAGCAGACTCGTAATGAGAAAAGCGGGCAGTATAGGGAACAGCCACGAAAGATGCACTTCTGCTCCTTTACGGAGGAGCGCCTCCATCGCCCATAGTACCATGAGTAACGAGACGAAAAGCAATGTATAGACCGACTTTGTGTACCCATACTCCGTATTCATTGGAAGGAAGAACAGGGGCATGCTAAACAGGAAGAACGCCAGCAGCCACACCCGGACACGCAGCAACGCCTCGGTCAGCCGGAAGCTCCTTCGTGATACGCGCCGCTTCTTCTTGGCCATCGCCCGTCAGCTTAGTGCACTGTCTTTTCGGAATGCAAGCTCGGATTGCACTCTTTCGGTCTGAAGAGCGCCTCAACCCCTCCCGCCAAGGCATCCCTCAAGTCCGGCCGCCGCCCCAACGCCCTGGCGAACCGAGACGGAGGGTCAGCATCTCCATGCACCACAAGAGGGCCATTCGGCGCAGCAACGTCGGCTCTCTCAGGGACCCGATGGGCCATGCTGCGCACTAGCTTACTGATCGCCATCCCTCGGGGTTCGAGGACGCACGTCGATCTGGTCCAACTGGGGAAGCTCCCGCCCCGCGAGGTCCTCCAGCTTCCGCGCCGCGGGAAGAACCCGTGCCTCAAGGGAGCCGACCGCCTGGTTGAACGCCTCGACCGCCCCATCAAGGCCTTTGCCCGTCCGCTGGAGGTGCTCGATGAACTTCGCAAACCGACGGTAGAGCTCAAGCGCCGCCTCGGACACCTCGACCGCCTGCTGGGCCATCTCGTGCTGCTGCCAGCCGAAAGCCACCGCACGCAGGAGCCCCAGGAGGTTCACCGGCGAGGCGATGAGCACCCGCTGGCCCATGCTGAACTCGAGGAGATCCGGGTCGGCATCGAATGCGCTCGTCAGGTATGCCTCGCTGGGGACGAACATGACCACCAGCTCGGGTGCCCGCGGAAACTGCGCCCAATACGCCTTCCGCCCCAACTCCAATACACGTTGCCGCAGGGCTCGCACACTCTCGGAAAGGAGTCGCCTTCGCTCCTCCTCTACGTCGGCCTCAGCGGCCTTAAGGTAGCTCTCCATGGGGGACTTGGCATCGATGGGCAGCACGCCGCCTCCTGGCAGGTGCACCACCATGTCCGGCCGCCCCTCGTCGGTCGTGGGCTGCTCGGCGAAGTCCACGTGCCGCGCCATTCCCGAGAGCTCCACCACACGCCGGAGCTG
>PWTC01000105.1 GCA_003563005.1 Candidatus Acetothermia bacterium | reverse complement strand
GTAGGTGAGGGCCGATCATGGCACCTCAGCCTGTCGACCCAGGTGGCTTGCGCTGTCCCGGCTGCGGCCGCCGCTCGAAACCGGCAGAGGATGCCCTCGTCTGCAGCGCCTGTCGCGCACCGCTGTCCTATCTACCTCCCGAACGAGCTCCTGCCCGCGGGCAGCTGACAGGCAAGGGCGTGTGGCGCTACGCGCCCTTGCTGCCCGACGTACCACCCGTCACCCTCGGAGAGGGAGGAACACCGCTGGTCGAGTCCCTCCGGGTGGGACCTCGCCTGAGCCTGGACCTGGCCTACAAGGTCGAGGGCTGCAATCCGAGCGGATCGTTCAAGGACCGAGGAACTACGGTCCTGGTATCTGCTTTGGCGAAGGCAGGTTACCGAGTGGTCGCCGATGACTCCTCGGGCAACGCCGGGGCGGCCTTGGCGACCTACGCAGCCCGTGCGGGGCTCGCTGCACGCCTGTATGTGCCCAAGGAAGCCTCCCCCAGGAAACTAGCACAGATACGTGCCTTGGGGGCTGAGTTGAGGACCATTGCCGGCCCCCGCGAACGCTGTACGGAGGCAGTATTCGAAGATTGTGCACGCGAACAGGACTTGGCCTACGCGTCTCACACCCTCTCGCCGTTCTTCCTCGCGGGGTTGACGTCGCTCGCCTACGAACTGGCCGAAGAGCAAGACTGGCGTTCGCCAGAGCACCTGATCGTCCCCGCCGGGGGAGGAGGGTTGTTCCTCGGGCTCGTCTACGGATTCCTCCGCATGGCCGAATGGGGTTGGGTCTCCCATGTGCCGCAGGTCCATCTTGTACAACCCGCCGCTTGCGCACCGCTCGCCAGGGCCTTTGTGCGCGGTTCGACCCACCCCTTGCCCGTTGTTCCCGGGCAAACTGTGGCCGAGGGCACACGGATTGCTTCACCAGAACGGGGCACGGAGGTGCTGGCCGCACTGCGCACTGTGGGAGGCGAGGCGCGCGCCGTCGAGGACGCGCAGATCCTGCGGGCCCTGCAGCGCCTCGCATGCGAAGAGGGGCTGTGGGTCGAGCCGACCTCGGGACTGGCGGTCGCCGGACTCGAGCTGCTCGCGACCGAGGGAGTGCTCCAATCAGGAGAACGTGTCGTCGTGGTGTTGACCGGAAGCGGGCTCAAGTCGCCGTGACGCGCATGCCCGCCTCACCGCACAGATCCGGAGTCGGGAGAATCCGCGCATCGCTTGATCCTCTCGTCCCTTGTGGCTATAGTCCCAACAACGTGGGTCCGTAGCTCAGGCGGTTAGAGCGCACGCCTGATAAGCGTGAGGTCCCTGGTTCGAGTCCAGGCGGGCCCACCAGAACCGCCTGCACAAGCAACTGAACCAGTGCTTGTGCGTCTCTCGATTCCCGGAGTCCTTCCCGGGCACAAGGAGACTAGATATGCCCAGCGCACCCCCCATGACGGTGGAGCCCTCTCGCCGCCTCAACCCTGCCCACGTACGGATCCATATCCATCGCCTTCAGTGTGCAACAAGTCCTGGAGGTCGTCCCTCTGATCTGGCCGTGCTCTGTGACATACGGGTCGTACCCGGCCACCGCAGAAGCGGAGTGAGGCACGCTCTGGGATCACACGGTGCGCTTGTCACGCGAAGCGGGATGTCATACGCCGGAAGTCGAGTCGCAGAACATCAACATCGCCGCATGCCGCCACTACGCTGGTCGCGGGTGCGGCTCGGCGCCATCCATGGGTACGCGTACCCGGACTACCCCGAGGAAGCCATGCCTCTTTGGCACTTCGCTCTGGGTCGGTAGGGCGGGGTACCGTCTCCAGCACAGCGCCCCGTTCAGCGAACCCTGCTCGTCAGCCAGCGCTGTCCCGCCTCCGACAGCCCCAGGTCCCCGATCTCCTCCACGAGCTGCTCCTGCGTACCGAATCCTCCCACATAGCCGTTAAGCCGCGCTACTACAGTCGAGTCCACCAGCGCATCGAACGAGGAGAACACGGGGCGTAACTCGCCCATAAGGGCGGAGAACCGCTGAAGATGGTACTTCTGGTGGTAGTCTTCCGCACGGGTGAAGCCGGAGAACTCCGCGAGTTCGGTGCGGGGTGGGGCCCCGTGCTGTTCGGCCAGGAACTCCAGCATCCTCTCCGCCGACAGACGCTGCGCCTCATCGTGGTAGAAGATCACGGACCTGTACTGGCTGGAATAGGGAGCCGCGTAAGCGTTGTGGCCAGAGAAGAACACCTCAAGCAACGCATCGAAGGAGACCTCTCCAGGATCGAATTCGACCTGCACCGTCTCGGCGTGCCCCCCAAGCCGGTGATAGGTTGGCTGTGGGATCTCGCCGCCCGCGTAGCCAACCCTCGTTCGGACGACACCAGGAATGACACCGAACCGGGCATCCGGCCCCCAGAAACACCCCATGGCTAGGGTGGCCGTCTCCGTTCCTTCCCGCGGTCGTTCATCCAGCGGAAATGGTGCACCGTCTCCGAAAGTCTCCAGCATGCGCGCCTCCCTATACGGTGCGGCCGCCAACAATGCCGACGTGAGGGCCACCGCAACCACAAATCCGACACCCGACTTCCATCTTCGCCCCTGTCGTTCCATGGCCATGATCTTGCTCGACCGCTATGGAGTATCGGTGAAGATCGCGTGGTGGTGGCGCAGCTCCCTCGGCTGAAACAGCGAAGAATCCACTCCCCCAGGAGTACTGTGATCTCTCCTGTCGCGGTGGAAGGGGATCGCCAGCCATCGTAGAATCGTGCGGCCGTGCACCAGCATGCGAGCGTGCAGTCCTTTCGGCGCCCCGCTTCCCCGGGGCAACCACCCCGTGAACAGGAGGTTCCTAGATGTCCCAGTCCCAGGCTGTCAACCCCTTCGAGGTAGCACAGAGCCAACTCGACCGTCTCGCCAAGGCGTTGGGCCTTCCCCCTGAGGTGACCGCTGTCCTCCGGGAGCCCACCCGCTTGTACGAGGTGAACTTCCCCGTGCGAATGGACGACGGTTCCATTCGCGTTTTCCAGGGCTGGCGCGTTCAGTACAACGACGCGCGCGGGCCGTGCAAGGGCGGCATCCGATTCCACCCCGACGAGACGATCCACACGGTGAAGGCACTGTCCGCTTGGATGACCTGGAAGTGCGCAGTGATGGACTTGCCACTGGGCGGCGGCAAGGGCGGCGTGAAGGTCGACCCGGCAACCCTTTCGCAGTCGGAGAAGGAACGGCTCTGTCGAGCTTGGATCCGACAGCTCTGGAAGAACCTCGGCCCGCGTACCGATGCGCCGGCTCCGGACGTCGGAACGAACGCGCAAATGATGGTCTGGATGATGGATGAGTACAGCCACCTCGCAGGTGCGTACACACCGGGCGTGATCACCGGAAAGCCCGTGGGAGCTGGTGGCTCCCTGGGGCGGGCCTCGGCGACAGGTTTCGGCGTCATCGTCACCGTGCGCGAGACGCTGAAGGTCTTGGGCATCAACCCAGGCGGGGCGACGGCATCCGTCCAGGGGTTTGGGAACGTTGGCCAATACTCGGCCAAGTTCTTCAAGGACCTGCTTGGCGGGAAAGTCCTTTGCGTGTCCTGCTGGGACCGGCATGACAGAAAGGCCTATGCCTACAGCAAGGAGGACGGGATCGACGTGGACTTCCTCCAGACGATCACCGACGCCTATGGGACGATCGACAAGGAGCAGGCTCAAGCCGCAGGCTACCACGTGGAAGACGGAGACGCGTGGATCGACAAGGATGTGAGCGTGCTGATCCCTGCGGCTTTGGAGAATGCCATCACCTCTGAGAGCGCCCGACGGATCCGACCGTCGGTCAAGGTGCTCGCAGAAGCAGCGAATGGGCCCACCGTTCCCGAGGCCGAACCCGTGCTGGCAGAGAAGGGGATCTACGTGATCCCCGACTTCCTGTGCAACGCAGGCGGCGTGACCTGCTCCTACTTCGAGCAGGTACAGAACGACATGAACTTCTACTGGTCCGAGCCGGAAGTCCAGCAGAAGCTCGACCAGAAGATGACCACGGCCTTCTACGCCGTCCACGAGATGGCGCACGAGAAAGAAGTCGACACCCGACTCGCTGCGTACATGGTGGCCGTCCAACGCGTGGTGGATGCCATGCGCATGCGCGGCTGGATCTGATCAGAACACCGTAGTGGGTGTAGAGGAGGGCAGACCCGGCACAGCGTCCTCGAGCGGGGACGCTGTGCCGGCGCGATCACACCTCCAGCAGTTTCTCCACCTCAGCCTCGAGCAGGGGCTCGATGAGGTACTCCATCTCCCCGTCCATGATCTGCTCTAGCTGGTGCACGGTGAACCCGATCCGGTGATCCGTGACCCGGCTCTGAGGGTAGTTGTAGGTACGGATTTTCTCTGAGCGATCGCCCGTGCCTATCTGGCTGCGCCTCTCCTCTTGGACGCTTGCGGCCCGCTCGCGCTCCTGAAGATCCCAGAGGCGCGCCCGCAGGAGTCGGAGGGCTTGCTCACGGTTACGATGCTGTGACCGTTCGTCCTGACAGCCGACCGTGATGCCCGTGGGAATATGGGTAACGCGGACGGCCGTCTCGTTCTTCTGCATGTGCTGACCGCCTGGTCCCCCTGCTCGGTAGGTCTCAAACCGAAGTTCTTCCGGTGAGAGCTCCAGTTCGACATCCTCCGCCTCGGGGAGCACCGCGACCGTCGCAGTGGAGGTATGGATCCGACCTTGAGCTTCGGTCTCCGGCACCCGCTGCACTCTGTGCACGCCAGACTCGAACCGCAGGCGACCGAACGCGTCCTCTCCCTCCACCGCGAACACGACCTGCTTGTACCCCCCCAATGAAGTCGGGTGCGAGTCCATGAGCTTTGTCCCCCAGCCTCGGCGTTCAGCATAGCGCGCGTACATGCGGAACAGATCGGCGACGAAGAGCGCCGATTCCTCTCCGCCCGCTCCGGCGCGGATCTCCACGATGGCTGTACGACGGTCCTCGGGCTTCTCAGGTACGAGCATGAGTTTGGCACGCCGCACAAGTTCTTCGAGAGCCTCCTGATCATGCTCCAGCGCACGCCGTAGGTCTGCACGTAGACCCTCATCTTCCTCTGCTTCGAGGAGTTCACGCTCTTCCTCGATGTCCTGCGCGAGCCGCTGCATCTCGCGGTTGATCGCCACAAGCTCGCGTGTTCGCGCGTACTTCCGCGTCAGATCTGCGTAGTCCTCGCGTGTCGCCGCATCCGGCGCGCTGAGCAATCGTTCGTACTCATCAAGCTCCGCTTCCGCCGAGGCAAGCCTTCGCTGCAGTGTATCCACTGTGGGAAACGGCCCTGTCACGGCCGGTCTGCACACCTCCTTCAAGAAGCGATAGTACCCGATACAGGACCAGCGGTGTCCCCCCCTCCCCTCCGCACACCCGCGGATGGGCATCCCCCTCTGCAGGTACGTGACGGGCATTTCCTATCCACGCAGGCAATCATGCCCCGTACCCCACGGCCGCCTTGCGTGTACTCCAGCCGTGAGCGTCCTCTTGAGCGGAGACGAGCGTCCAGGGAGGCCGCCCCTCTGGGAGTTAGGCTCGCGTATGCACACACGGCGGCTTGCGGCAGCCACATTCCTCATCTGCGGGCTTCTGTCCGCCAGCAGCGTGGAGATCCTAGCCCCGACCGAAGGGATGGAAGCCCCACTACTCCAGCAGGCAGTGCACGACCGCCGCGG
>PWTC01000038.1 GCA_003563005.1 Candidatus Acetothermia bacterium | reverse complement strand
CGCGGCGCCTTGCTGTCGAGGCCGGCCGAGGAACGGGCTGGGAACGATACGTGGGCTGTGCCGGGCGCATCCTGGCGGTCGAGCAATACGGGATGAGCGCGCCCGGAAGCGAGGTCCTCGCGCGGTACGGGTTCACCGTGGAGCAAGTGCTGCAGGAGGCCCGCCGCCTGCTCAAGAGCTGACCTCCGTTTGCACACGCGCAGCCACGCCGTTGAACCCCGCGCGGCCCAAGGCATACTCACCTGGGCAAGCTACTTCTGACTGGGGGTGGGGAAGGCCGATGCGTGCAGGGTCTGGTACGGAAGCGTGTGCGCTCGAAGTGAAGGACCTGGTCAAGGTCTACCCGGGGCGCACACCGGTCACAGCGGTGGACGGCGTCACCATGCAGGTGGAACGAGGGGAAGTGGTGGGCCTCCTTGGGGCCAACGGGGCCGGTAAGACGACGATCATCAAGATCATCTGCGGACTGCTCTTGCCCACGGGCGGAAGCGCCAAGGTCTTCGGAGTTCCCTGCCACCACAGATCGGCGAGCCGCCACGTGTCCGCCGTGCTCGAAGGCTCGCGCAACGTGTACTGGCGACTCTCGGTGCGGGAGAACCTCGCGTTCTTCGCAGGACTCCAGGGCATGTCGCCGCGCGAGTCCCGGGCACGTATCGAGGAGCTCATCGCTTTCTTTGGCCTCACCGAGAAGCGCTCAGCTGTGGCCAACAAGCTCTCCCAGGGGATGAAGCAGAAGCTCGCGGTCGCCTGCGCGCTGGTCAGAGGCACAGAGCTCGTCCTCCTCGACGAGCCTACCCTGGGATTGGACGTGGAAACCTCCCACGAGCTCCGGGGGCTGATCGCGGAGCTCGCCCGTTCCCAGAGACGAACCGTCCTGCTTTCGTCGCACAATATGGGTGTGGTCGAAGCTGTATGTGCGCGCGTGCTCATCTTGGCACGCGGCAAGGTCATCACCGACGACCACGTGGATCAGCTCCTCAACGGTTTCCGTACCCGTGGCTACCGGCTTGTGCTGCAGGGAGAGCTCGCCGATCCGGTGGCCTCGGCCCTTCAGGAGCGGTTCTCCATGCGGCAGCTCAGCTCGACGGATCATCGTGCTGAGCTCGAGGTCGAGATCGCCCCCGGGCACGATTTCTTCGAGCTCGTGGACCTACTTCGGGGAAGCGGGGTCGAAGTGGACAGCGTCTCCCGGGCCGAGCCCAACCTGGAGGAGGTCTTCCTGCGCATCGTCCGCGGAGGGAAGGCATGAACACCTACCTCTGGTCGTTCTGGGCGATCCTGCGCCGGCAGGCGATCGAGCTCAAGCGGTACGCGTTCAACACCCTGTCGAGCTTGGTGACGATCTACGTCGTGTTCCTCCTCCTGTTCTTGGGAGCACGGTTCGTCGCCGGCGGGGAAGCCGTGTTCGGGGACACCCTGGAGGGGCTCATCGTCGGATTCACCATGTGGACGTTCGCCCTCGTCGCCTACTCGGACGTCTCCTGGGCGGTAATGCGAGAGGCTCAGCAGGGCATGCTCGAGCAGCTCTACATGTCGCCGACCGGCTTTCGCTGGGTGGCCATTTCGCTTGCGGTGAGCTCGTTCGTGGTGAGTTTCGCCTTCGTCGCCCCGATCATGGGGCTGATGATGGTCACCACGGGACGCTACTTGCGGCTCGACCTGCCCAGCTTGCTGCCTTTGCTCGCCCTGACGCTGGCTGCGGTCTACGGGATCGGACTTGCCGTGGCCGGTCTAGCGCTCGTCTTCAAGCGGATCCAGGCGGCGTTCCAGATCCTGCAGTTCGTGTTCGTGGCGTTCCTGTTCGCGCCCGCCGAGCCCTTGTGGGCCAAGGCGCTGCCCCTCACCTGGGGCACCGAGCTCATCGGGCGGGTGGTCGTGGGAGGTACACGCCTCGCCGAGATCCCGGGCGTGGATCTCCTGCTCTTGGCTGCTAACGGGGCGTTCTGGCTAGGACTAGGCATCCTAGCGTTCGGGCTCTGCGAGCGCGCGGCTCGCCGACGCGGCCTCCTGGGCCACTACTGATCGGGAGCCATTTCGCGCGCGAGGGTTCAGCGGGCGTCAAAAGCGGCGTTGAGAGCGTGGTCCACGCGCACGATGTCCGGGTCGGTACGGTTCACGTGACGGAACGTGACCCGGCGGAACGCCTCCGTTGCGCGCTGGGCTTCTCGGTGAAGCTCTTGAAGCTGTGGGTCGCGGACACGCCAACGGCCGTTCATCTGCTGGATCACCAGCTGGCTGTCCATTTGGCAAGCCACCTCGCCGTCGGTGTACCGGGCCGCCCGCTTCAGGCCCTCGATGAGCGCAGCGTACTCCGCCCGGTTGTTCGTCGTGGTCCCCGGGAGCCGCGCCGCGTGGAGCTCGAGCTCCCGCCCGCCAGCATCCAAGAGAAGCACACCGATGGCCCCGGGCCCCGGGTTTCCCCGACACCCTCCGTCGCAGTAGAGCTTCACAGACTGTAGCTTCTTGGACAAGCGTTCTCCTCCGTGCGCATCCTACTTCCAGAACTCCCAGAAGCGGCGGGTGCGCAGCTCCACCTGGTCCACGTGCCACTGCCTCGCGCGCACGTTCAGATCCAGCGTGTGTTCGTCTCGCGTACGCACATCGATCGCCCTGAATACAAGCCGAGCGTATCCCGTTCCGGTGGAGAGGAACTCATCCTCACTGGACACGGAAAAAGACCGCAGGACCAAGATGACGTCGGCTTCCCGCTCGTCCAGCACGAAGGTCACATCCCGATCTCCCACCGTGGCCTCGATTCCGGCACCGATCGACCCACGCCAGCCCTCGGGCAGCAGCGTGATCCCCCATCGAATATATACCCGCTCGCCTCCGGCCAGCGGGTCGGGGAGAGGCCAGGCCAGCACCACCACGATGACAACGATCACCAGCGCGGCCGCCCCCAGTAGCCTCTTCAAACCCTGCCTCAACGGTCCTCCTCTGCGGGCATTCCGAAGGCACACCATATCCTGCAACGCACAGGAGCTCTAGTCAGGCGAACTACCTCTCCTGGGGAGGCGGTGTTCCGCTCCGTTCACGGCTTTCTTCTGCTCGTACATGCGGGCATCAGCACTGCGCACGGCATCCGCCAGCGGCTCATGCGGTGCGGCCGTGGCCGCGCCTATCGCCATGCTCACCGTTCGATGGCCGGGCAGACGGTTGTGCTTGTCCAACCTGTCGTACATCCTAGCTACCGCCTGGATTGCCGCTCGTTCGTCGGTCTCGGGCAACAGCACCCCAAACTCGTCGCCCCCGATCCGTGCCACCACGTCCTCGCCTCTCACCGCCCCACGCAGCACCTCGTAGGCGCAGCGCAGCACCTGGTCACCTGCGGCGTGACCTTCGCCGTCGTTGACCCCCTTGAGCCCGTTGACATCCACGATGATCACGCTTACCGGAAAGCGCCTGCCTCGCCCCAGACGCGCCAACTCTTCGTCGAAGTAGCCACGGTTGTAGGCCCCCGTGAGCGCATCGTGTGTGCTCAGGTACTGGAGGCGTGCCTCCGCCTCGCGCTGCTCGGTGATGTCCATCATCATCCCCGCCACCCTGTCCCCTGAGAGGGTGGCGCTGATCGACAGGATCCGTCGTTCTCCCTGCTTCGTCAAGATCTCGACCTCATGCCCTTTCACCTGCCCCGCTTCCTCAAGCTTGCGAAGCAACGCACGCCTCATCTGCGGGTCGGTGTACAGGTCCTCTACACGTACCGCTGCGAGTTCCTCCGCGGACGCGTACCCGAACATCCGCCAGGCGACCTCGTTGGCGTACTCGATCCTCCCATCGAGGGTGCTGATGTACACGCCCACCAGAGCGTTCTCGACGAGATCCCTGTAGCGCTGCTCCGACCGCCGCAGTTCCCGCTGCATACGCACCCGTGGCGTCACATCCTTGATCAGGACCAGCGTCCCATCCATGCCCGATCGAGCACGGATGGCAGTCGTGCTCACGTCGAGCACGCACGATGCCTTCTCATCGACAATCAACTCGATGCTGCCAGGTTCTGGCCTTGCACACAGATCACGCAACTCAGGCCATGCGCCCAACACTTGCTCCGCAGGTCGGCCGAGGTCCTCCGGCCCGAGCCCAAGCAGCGGGCGCGCAGAAGGGTTGATGTCCGCAAGGCGTCCCCCACCGTCGAACACGAGCACACCTTCTGGAAGCGTATCCAGGAGTGTGCCCCGGGCTGTAGGCACCAGGTTGAACGGCCGCCAAGGCAGCACGCTCCAGGCCAGCACAGCGGCGGTTCCCACGAACGCGATGGGCGTCAGATTCCATCCTGCAAGCTGGGCAGGGGCGGCGACATACACAATGTTGGCGATCCAGGGGAACGCGAGGCCTACAATGATCACACGGATCTGTCGCCGCACGGGCGGCAGGGCTCCAGTAGCCCCGCTAACCAACAGCCAGAGCGTGATCGCGGCATACACATACGCAACGCCCACGATCACGAAGAACCAAGGACCGTGATGGTAGACGAGGGTGTTGCTGCCCGCTGGTCCCGGCGAGTAGCCACTCCACACAAGCCGATGGAGTTCGTTCGTGAACACAACGCCCACGTTGATGACTGGCATCCCCCAGAGCGCTGCTCGAGTGAAGGTGTGCAGGTCCATACGAGGGTGCCCGGTCAGCCGCAGCGCGAAGAGGACGAGCAGAGGTCCGACGAAGTTGGCTCCCACATGTTCGAACTTCGAGAGCCAGATCTTCCCCGACGGCGCTATGACCAGCGCCTCCAGGCCAGCCACAAAGGCCCAGAAAGCGATGACGGTCGTTACCAACGTCAGCGCCCCCACTTCCGGTATGCGGCGCCGACGCCCCAGCGCAACCGCCACCGCAGTCGACAAGGCTGCGGCGGCGAACAGCAGTAGTCCGCCCGGCGTCAGCTCCATCCCTCTCCTCTTGTTCCCTCGACCGTCAAGCCTAGGGGCGAGCCAACGCGGTTGCGTGCCCGTGCATCCCCCCGGAACAGGAGATTCGTCCCTTACCCGAAGCTGGTTCTCTCACGGATGGGCGTTATCCTTGAACGGTGATCTCTCTCAGATGGGCAGGGATTCTGGAGCAGCGTTCTCAGCGCACTGTGTTCAGGGCGTTCGGGCAGCGGAGGACTGACATGCGACACCGACAAGTCGAAAGACGACGCTTCCCCGAGCAGCGGGGGTTCTTCCCCGTCACCTCGGCTCGGCGGTCCCCATGAGTCGCTCAGAGGACACCCTCATCGCACTCCTCCGCCAACTCGTCGCCGTCCCCACGCTGGCGGGGAGAGAGGGGTTGAGCCACGCTCTCCTCACAGGGGAACTCGCCACCGCTGGCTGCGACGTGCATGTACAGCCCGTGCCAGGCACCGCCGGCAACCTCATCGCCGCGCGCGGACGGGGCGGGCCTTGGCTCGTGACTCACCTCGACGTGTTCCCCCCGTACGATCATCCGGACCCCTTCACGCTCAAGGTCGAAGGCGATGTACTGATCGGCCGTGGCGCGATCGACACGAAGGGCCAGATCGCAGCGCTGCTTCTGGCGCTCCAGCACTCCTCGGGACCCGTACAGGTCGCGCTCGTGGCCGACGAAGAACGGCTGGGACGCGGATCGGCCGCCCTCCAGGTGCCCGAGGGCGCAAGCGGTGCGGTGGTGCTCGAGCCCACATCGCTGCGACCGGCAGTCGTCGAGGCAGGCT
>PWTC01000129.1 GCA_003563005.1 Candidatus Acetothermia bacterium | reverse complement strand
GGCGTTCCTGTTCACCGAGGAGGGCGGCGAACTCGACCGACGGGAGTGAAGAGCGACACGCTGCCCTGTGGCTGAAGAAAGGGATAGAGGAGGTACGCGTGACGGGACAAGGGAAGCTCATGCGCGGTTGGGTCGCGGTGTTGGCGCTTCTGGCAGGGGCAGGGCTGGTGGCCGTAGCGGAGTGCACGGTCACCGTGCAGCCGGGTGAATCCATCCAAGCGGCCATCGATGCGGCCCCTGAGGGGGCGGTGATCTGTCTGAGTCCAGGGGAATGGGAGGAGAAACTGGTCATCGAGAAACCCCTCAGCCTACGCGGGGCCGGGGCGGAGGTCACGCTGGTCCGTGGGGGAGACTGCGACACTCCTGTGATCCGCGTGCGTGGCCCTGAGGACCGGAAGATCGAGGTGAGCCTCACCGAACTGGCTGTGACCGGCGGCGCGGGGAGCGACGGGGAGGGCATCCGCATCGAGAAAGGTGCGGAGACGACGATACGTGCCTGTGCAGTCACTGCAAACGGAGCTGGCATTGTGGTCATGGATATCGCCAAGGCGGAGATCGTCTCCTGTCGCGTCTACGGCAACACAGGGCACGGCATTTGGCTCCTGGGCAACGCTCGGGCCTCGATCGTGGATTGCACGGTGTCGGACAATCCGCGTCACCCAGGTGTCGCCGTGGTGCAGAGCGCGTGGGTGACCGTACAAGACAGCCAGATCCACCGCAACGGGCAGTACGGTATTGTCCTCGGTTCGGATGCAGAAGGACTCCTGATCGAGGACAACACCATCAGGGACAATGGCCAAGTAGGCGTCTTCATCTTCGCAGGGGCGCAAGCTACGGTGCGCGGCAACGAGATTCACGACCATCGTAGGCAGGGTGTGGAGGTGCGTGACGCAGGCACGGAGGCGTTGATCGAGGGCAACAACATCCGGGTCAACCTGGGAGGGGGCATCTATGTCTACAGAGAGGCCCGGGGGACGGTGCGCAACAACCAGCTTCGCGGGAACGGTCGGCACGGCATCACGGTGTTCGACCCCGGTACGGAGGCGCTGATCGAGGGCAACACGATCGGGAACAACGTCGAAGTCGGCATTCTCATCAGCGATGGTGCGCAAGCCACGGTCCGCGACAACGAGGTTCGTGACAACGAGCGCGGCATTATGGTGATCAAGACTGATACAGAGGCGTCGATCGAGGACAACCTCATACAGGACAACTCCTTGGACGGCCTTGGTATCAGCGGAGCGCAGATCAAGGCACGTGGCAACAGGATCTACGACAACGGACAGGATGGCATCCGACTGCTGGGGGAAGGAACGCAGGCGGAGCTGAGGGAGAACGCGATCCACGGCAACGGGCTACACGGGATCAAACTGGAAGTCGGTGCTCAGGCCGAGATCGAAGGCTCCGTCATCGAGGGGAACACCTGGGGCATCTGGACGGAGCGCGATACAAGAGCGTCCATCGTCGATTGCAGGGTCTCGGAGAACACGATGGACGGGATTGTGTTGGGAGGAACAGCTACCGTGAGCATGGAGCGGAACGAGGTGATCGACAACGGTCGCTACGGCGTCTCGCTGTTCGAGCGGCCGTGCGCGATCCTGCCGACAAGGTTCGCAGGAGCGGCCACCGGCAGGGGCAACATCGGCGGGGGGAACGCCGAGGGCGACGCGTGCCCAGAGGACATTTCGTTCCTGTTCACCGAGGAGGGCGGCGAGCTGGACCGTCGGGAGTGAGTTCCGGCCCACCACGTCACTGACGCGAACGCGGCGGTACTCCCAAAGGTTGGGCGACCGTTGGGGGGTAACGGTCGCCCAAGAAACGGTGGTTCACCGGGTGAGGGGAAAAGTCACCCACTCCCAGCGTCAGTATAGGGTGAGGTTCGCGGGGGCGTCTGTAATGAGCATCACCTTGGGCGACGGACCTTTGTCTCCACTGAGCGGAGTTTGGCTTCCAGTCGCCCTGGGGGTGCTTCGCGGTCGTCGATCCGTACGGTCGTCAGCACCCGGGTCGCCCGGGCCCGTACAGCGGCGTGGCATGCTCCCACGACCTCCATCACTGCGTCCCAGTCCCCCTCGATCAGCGTGCCCATGGCCGTCAGCTCGTGGGGCAGGCCGCTCTTGCGGACGATCTCCAGGCAGGCGGCCACGTGTTCGGACACGGACTCGCCGACACCGAGCGGCACGATGGAGAACTCACAGACGATCATCAGGCACCTGAGACCTTAACTCCGGTGAACTTCGCCGGGGCCACACCGTGGCCGACCTGCATCACCTGTGACGGTTCACCCTTGCCGCAGTTGGGAAGGCCCCACAATCGCCATGCCTCAGGGCCGGCGACAGCGACACAAGAGCCCCAGAACTGCGGCGTGATCCCAGTGTACATGGGGTTCTTGAGTATCTTGCCCAGGCGCCCTCCGCGGATCTCCCAGGCGATCTCCGTCCCGAACTGGAAGTTGACCCTGCGGTCGTCGATAGACCAGGACTTGTTCGTGTCCATCAGAACGCCGTGCTCGGTGTCCGCGATCAGATCTTCGAGCGTTCCCTCGCCCGGAAGGAGATTGATGTTCGTCATGCGGATGAGGGGGATCCTGTTCCAGCTTGAGGCCCGTGCGGCTCCGCCCGAACGCGTCGCGCCCACACGGGACACGGTCTCCCGGCTGGTGAGGTACCCCTTGAACATGCCGTCGCGCACCAGATCCACGCGCTGTGCGGGCGCGCCCTCGTCGTCGTAGCCGAAGGTGCCCAGGCCTCCTTGCGCCGTGGCATCGGCCACGATGCTGACTCGGTCGGACCCATACCGGTAGCCGCCTAGCTTGTCCAAAGAGAGGAAGCTTCCTCCGGCGAACGAGAGCTCGGTGCCCAGCACGCGGTCAAGTTCGGTGGGGTGTCCGACCGATTCGTGCACCTGAAGGGCCAGTTGAGAGCCTCCGAGGATCAAGTCGAACTCGCCCTCGGGACAGGTGGGGGCGGCCAGCAGCGCCACCGCCTCTTCGGCGACCCGTTCCGCGTTCCCCAGGAGGTCCAGCCACTCGATGAACTCGTACCCCGAGTTGGAGAAGTCCCCCCCGAACGAGCAAGGGTACGAGCGTCGCTGGAAGCCGTCAGGCCCGGCAGCGTAGGCCTCGATCCCCGCGCCGCATGTGGTGAGTACCTGGTGGATCAGGCTGCCCTCGCTGTTGGCGAACGTCTTCTCCACACGCCAGGCAGACATGGAGCCCTTGGCCATGACGATGCCCTTGACCTTCTGCATCCGGCGCCCGGCCTCCAAGAGCACGTCTAGCTTGCCCTCGATCGGCACGCTGAGCGGGTCGCGCTCAAGGGGGGTCTCGAAGAGGTCGCGGTGCACGGGCTCGGGAGCGAGCTCGACCTTCTCGCGCCGCACCTTGGCTGTGGCGCGGGCGATCTCGATCGCACGTCGCGCAGCCCGCTCCACCGAGGCGGGGTCGAGCTCCCCCGTAGCGGCGAATCCCCAGGCCCCATCCACGAGCGCGCGGAATCCAATGCCGCGATCCTCCCCGCGCGATAGCGTCTCCACCTCTTGGTTCTTGGTCTGGATGCTCTCCTCAAGCCTACGCTCGGCCCGGACCTCGGCGTACTGCGCGCCGGCCTCCTTGAGCAACGCCAGCCCTTGTTGGACAAGCTCGTCCATCCCCTGCCTCCTTTCGTGCCAGTATAGCTCTCCTGGTCGGGATCCGCGAAGCCGGATGTGTCGCAGGATGCGCTTCGCTCAGCGCAGAACTCAACGCCTGGTGCCGCTGGGATCGGTCGGCCTGTGCGTGTAGCCGACGAGCCGGCTCGCCAGAAACCACATGGCGACCACCATCAGCAGCAGCCACCAGAACCCGAGCTTCAGTTCCAGTAACGAAAAGACGCCCGCCATCGCCACGGCACCGGCCACGACGGCTGCGCTCACGCGCGCCGCTAGGCTCCAAACCCGCCACGTGCAAGGGACGGCGCTTCCGCCTATCGTTCCCAGCCAGCCTAGATCCCAAGCCCAGAGGGCGATCCCGACTACTAAGAGCGCCTGCACGGTACTGCCTGAGGCGGCCACAACCGCGCACGACCCGACGGTAGCGGTGATACCCATGATAAGCAGGGGTCGGCTGCGCCCGAACAGTCCTCCTGCCCACAGACAAGTCGTGATGAGCGTGCCCCACCAGGGGAGGAGGTCGGACGCGCCGATCCAGGCAAGTGCAGAGGCGCCGCAAGCAGCGAGGAAGACCAGGGGCATCATGCGCGCCTCCACGCGGCTCGTGCCTGCGGGGCGAGCGGGGCATGCACGTCCCAGACGAGCGCGCGCACGCCCGAGCTCGCCAGCCCACGCAACAGCACGCGCCGCTTGAGAGAGAGGATGCGTCGTGCGATCTCAAGCGACACATCCTCGCGTTCCTCGGTCGACTCGATGGAGAGGGGATCGGGCACCAAGGCCATCACTGCGTAGCCTCTGCCGCGCAACGCGGCCAGGGTCTCCTCATCTCCGGGTACAAGAGGAGAGACCACGATGAGCTGGCAGCCGCGTGACAGGAGACGAGCCGGGATGTGTGCCAGGTCGCCGAAGACCACGCTGGAGACAGGTCGAGCGCGGGCAAGCGCCGCCAGGAGACGCTCGCCGTGCCGACGGCCGGAACTGGGCATGACCCAGTCGATGCGCTCTCCATAAAGGAGGAGCCCCACACGATGGCCCTGACGGACTGCGTAGTCGGCCATCCCTGCCGCGCCCCGCACCGTGACATCGAAGAGTTGCTGCGAGCTGGCGTGGCTCCCGTAGGCAGCGCTGCGGACGTCCATGACGATGAACACCTCCGCAGCTCGCTCCTCCTCGTATTCGTTTATCACAAGGCGATCCCAGCGCGCCAGCACCTTCCAGCTGAGCCTGCGCACGTCGTCCCCCGGGAAGTATTCGCGCGACCTGAAGTACTCAAGGCCCAGTCCACCCCGGCCCGATCGAACCGTGCCGGGCGTGACGAGGGAGCGGCGTGGGTTGAACGTGATGCCGCTGAGTCGCTCGAACTGAGGCAGAGCCCGCACACCGGCGCGGCAAGGAATTCGCCCGGACCAACAGGTGAACCCGAGCGCGTTGACCAGTTCTCCGCGAGCCTCTCTGATCGGATAACGGCCACGTGGAGGATGCACGAGATACTCAAGGGATAGGGGTTCTCCCGGGGACGTGATCCCCAGGATTCCCGCCGCCCCGGGAGGGGCCAGTTGGCTGAGCCTTGAGACATCCGTGAGGAGGGCGATCGCGCGCCCGGGGCCGCCCCAGGTGAGCGAGAGCTCCACCTTGACTGGGTCTCCCTCTGCAACACGTGAGGGGGAGACTTCGCAGTCGAGCCCCAGGTTTTCGCGGCCTCTAGGGCCGGTTACGAGACCGAAAGCGAGATGCGCAGCGATGGGGATCGCGAGGATCAGGAGCTCCGGAGAGGCGATCCACAGTCCAGCGGCGAGGATGGCCATGAGCAGCGTGGCCTCCGTGATCGCCTTGGCGCTTGAGGTCATCAGCCCACCTTGGGCACGGCTACCAGGTTGACGAGCTCCTTGACGATGTCTTCAGCGCGGATCTGCTTCACCCAGAGGTCGGGGGACAGCACGAGTCTGTGCGCCAATGCTGGTACGGCGACCTCCTTCACGTCATCCGGGATCACGAAGTCGCGACCTGCAATGGCTGCGAGGGCGCGCGAGGCGCGCAGCATCGCCAGTGAGCCCCGAGGGCTCGCCCCCACAGAGAGCGCGCCGTGCCTGCGTGATCGTTCGACGATCTCCGCGATGTAGCCGAGTATGTCCGGATCGACATAGACATCCTCCAGCGCAGCACGCATCTTCAGTAGCTCCTCAGCATTGGTCACGGCCGCAAGCACGGTCTCCTCTGCCCGCCGGGTGATCCTCCTCGAGAGGATCTCGACTTCTTGGGCTTTGTCGGGATAGCCGATCGCTACGCGGACCAGGAAACGGTCGAGCTGGGCCTCGGGCAACGGGAACGTGCCCTCGTATTCGATCGGGTTCTGCGTGGCGATGACCAGGAAAGGTGTGGGCAGAGTGCGGGTCTCGCCCTCGAGCGTGACCTGGCCTTCCTGCATAGCCTCGAGAAGCGCCGATTGGGTTTTGGGCGTGGCGCGGTTGATCTCGTCGGCGAGTACGATCTGGGCGAAGATGGGGCCTGGCCGGAGGATGAACTCCCCCGAGTCACGGCGGTAGATGTAGGTGCCCAAGATGTCGGCAGGAAGCAAGTCCGGTGTGAACTGGATTCTCCTGAACGTAAGACCCAATACCTGAGCGAAGGAGCGTGCGGTGAGGGTCTTGGCCAGCCCCGGGAAGTCCTCGAGCAACACGTGTCCGCCTGCGAGCGCCGTGGCCAGGATAAGCTTCAAGGTTTCCCGCTTCCCTACGATGACCTGCTCCACACGGTCCAGGATCTCCGATGCACGCGCGGCAACGTCAGTGGTCTGCAATGCTGCCCCTTTCGTCGTATTGTTCCAGCATCTCGAGCGTGCGAAGCACCGCTTGGGTGTAGGCGCGCTCGCGCATGCGGTGGCGTCGACCTGCATCGCAGGTCGCATCGAGAATGGACTTCGCCGCTTCGTCCAGCGGCCAGTGTCCTTCACGGATCTCAAGAAGCGCGGCCTCGGGCGACAAACCGGCGCGGCGCGCGTGGAGTGCAGCGGCCACCTCAGTGAGCCGGTGGCCCAGGGATTGGCGTGCAGCCGAGCCATGGCGGGCCACATCCACGAGCAGCGCCATCTGGTCGAGCTCGGAGGGGGCATCGGGTTCCACGGCATCCCTGGGGCGTTTGCCGGGGTGAAGCCTGAGTAGAGAGAACAGCATGGACAGGGCACCGATTGCGCTGACGAGGCCCCACCAGAAACCTTGTGGAAGGGAGTTCGCGTACCGCGCGGCGCGGAGGATCCCGTCGAGCAGCCATCTTCCCGGCCCCAGCGACATCAGGGCTCCACCTGCACCCAGCGCGAGGACCATGAGGAGCAGGCCGCGCCGTCTAGGACGATGTCCTCGCATCGCCGAAACGGCGCTCGATCGCCGCGAGTGCGGCGAGGGCTTCCCCTCGACGGGGTTCGCTCTCCCGCTGGCCATAGCGCACCTCCTCGAAGAGGGATGTGAGTCTGTCCACCGCATCGTCCTGGAATCCCCGTGCCCGTAGGCCCATCGCGAACTCGCGCGGGGTCAGTTGGGGAGCATTCCTGACCGGAGTCTTGCTTGAGAGTATGAGGCTCATCAGAGCCCAGCACTTCTGAACGACCTCGGTCAGTGGGGCACCGTCTCGGAGGGCTGCTGCTCCGTCTGCAGCAGCCGCGGCGAGTTCCGCGGCCTCGTCGCGCTCGGCAGTCCCACTCCGCCGCCTGGTCACGCGCAGCACGACGTACCCCAAAGCCAGGACGATCGCTGCAGACAGTGCGTAGGGTGCCCACCCGGGTGCGTCCGGAACCGGGGCCACGGCGGCTTCCCCGGCGCCGTTGGAGGCTGGCGCTGTGGTCGCCGTGGGCGGCTCGGCAGCTCGCTCGATCGCCGTCTCTTGTTGACGGATCAGCGAGAGCACTCCGACGAGTACGCCGACAAGCACTGCGGCGACGAGCAAACGCAAGAGGAACTCCCGTCTGACTTCGCGGTACAGAAGCAGCGTCACCACGGCGACCAGGGCGAACAGACCAGCCACTGCGGGGACGAGCCACAGGAGTCCGGGCGAACCGCCGGCCTCAGGAGCTGCAGCTCGGTCTGCGAGGGGCTGCGCACCACTGTGGGGCGCCCTTCCCTCGAACTCGAAACCACGGAGCCCAGCAGCGAGCAGGCCGAGGAAGACAATCAGAAACAGCCCGACGACAAGCGGTGCTCTGCGGCGCAACCCCCCCTCCGATCGATGAAGGTTAGAAGACGAGGAGAGAAGTCGCAAGCGCCTATTGTCCACAGCTCAGGGAAGCTGCTCTTCAGGAACGGACGAGGCACGGAGGGCGCGCAGCAGCCGGAGTAGGAGGACCAGCGTCACGGCTGCCAGACCGAGCAGCCACCAGAAGCTCAGTCGGAGCTGCAACCAGATGAACAGGAACGCGACGGCCATGCTCGCCAGGACGGCCCAGGCACTGGAGCGGGCGAGCGCTGCCGCCATCTCTCCCCACCGACCACCCCTGCCCTGCAGGCTGACTCTCACCCAGCCAAGATCCCAAGACCAGAGAAGCAATCCGGTCGCCAAGAGCCCTGGGACCACTGCCCCCTCCCAGGCCGCGGCCGCCACGAGCGCAAGCCCCAGAACGGTTCCCAGAAAGAACAGCGGCCGGCCGCGGAGGAGGAGACCGGCGGCTCCGACACACGTCGGGGCGAGCACGGCCCACCAGGGTAGCCACGAGGGAGCCCCGACCCAAGCGATGGTGCACGCAGCCAACAGAGAGGCCAGCGGCAGGATCACCACGGGCGCCTCCAGGCAGCCCTCGCCTGGGGGGCGAGCGGCGCGCGCACGTCCCACACGAGCGGGCGGACGCCACCTGCGTTCAGATCCCATAGAAGAACCTGTCGATCCAGATACCCGATGCGTCGGGCGAGGTCGAGCGTGGGATCGCCTTGCGGTGTCTCTTCCGTCAGGGAGAGGGGGTCCGGGATGAGGGCCATGACGGCATAACCCCGCCCACGCAACGCTGCCAAAGCCTCAGCATCATGCGTCAAGAGCGGAGACACAAAGACGATCTGGCATCCTCGCGACAGGAACCGCGCGGGCAGGTGCGCCAGATCGGCGAACACATGGCTTGTCGCGGGCTGTGCCCGTGCCAGCGCGGTGAGCAAACGCTCGGCATGACGTTGTCCAGATCCGGGGAGGATCCAGTCCAGCTTCTCTCCATAGAGGAGAAGCCCCACACTGTGACCTTGGCGTAACGCGTAGTCCGTGACGGAAGCCGCGGCACGCGCGCTGGCGTCGAACAACGGCTCGGGCAGTCTGTGCTTCTCGTAGGCAATGAGGCGCACGTCCAAGACGACGAAGACGTCGGCTGCCCGTTCCTCCTCGTGCTCGTTGATGACCAAGCGGTCCCACCGCGCAAGCGCCTTCCAGTTGAGACGGCGGAGATCGTCTCCAGGTAGGTAGGAACGCGACTGGAAGAACTCGATCCCAGGGCCTCCTCGACGCGCTCGGACTGTGCCAGATCTCACCAGAGAGCGTCGGGGGGTGAATGTGATCCCGCCGAGTTGCTCTATCTGTGGAAGGGCGATCGCCTGGCATTGGCAAGGGACTTCCCCACGCCACGTGACGAAACCAAGAAGGTTGGCTAGGGCAACCCGGATGTGAGCGACAGCGTACCTGCCCCGTGGCAGCTGCGCACGATAGCGCAGGTGCAGTGGGCGGTCGTGGTCGATCAGGCCAACACGCCAGACATCTCCCGTCCGAACGTGATCGGCGATCCCTGACGGATCCTCGATGACGGCGATCGCGCGGCCACGGCCTCGCCACTCGAGCGTCATCTCCACATCGACCTCTTCCCCCTCCAGGATCCTGGGCGGCGTGACATCGTGCGCGAGCACGAGCGGGCCGCGATCGGTCGGACCCAAGGCAAGTCCGATCGTGAGATGCAGGGTGAAGGGCACCGCGAGCAACAGCAACTCGGGGCGGGCCGCTAGAAGGCCGCACAGGACAAGCCCGGCAATCATGACACCCTCGGCGATCGCTTTGTGCTCGGTCACCCTCGGCCGGCCGTGCTGTGTCCAGTGCGATGTACGCGTTCTCATGCGCCCCCATGGCCTTCGTCGGCTGCGGTAGCCTTACGTAACTCCACTACGGCGCCTCTCCACGCAGTTCTCGAGCAAGGTGAGCAAGCGCTCGATGTCCTCGGCGTAGCGCTCCGCTCCCACCCTATCTCGCCCACCGCCCTCGTCCTGTGCGTCAAGCACGCGCTGCAGTGAGGCGTCGGTAGGCCAGCGGGCGGCTCGCACTTCTCGCCGTGCATCCCCGGGGGTCACGCCCGCGCAGCGCGCCCGTACGGCAACCGACAACTCGGCGAGTCTTCTGCCGAGGCTAGCTCGCGCGCCGGGTTGTCTTCGCGCTTCGCGAATGAGCTGACCCAGCTCATGGATGCTCGCTTCCGAGGTCTGCCCCCCCGGGGGCCGCAACATGGCCCTCGGGCTGGGTCTCAACCTGAGGATGGCCACGAGAACAGACCAGGCCCCGAGAGCAGAGACGGCGATCCAAAGCCAGCCCTGAGGGAGACGATCCACAAAGCGAGCTAGGCCTAGGAGGGCGTCCACGGTCCCGCGGCCGAAACCCAGGCCGAACGCGGCTGCGGTGAAGCCCACCGCCGAGACCGCCAGGAGCGCAGCTATCCAGCGGCGTCGTTGGTCAGGCTCCGCCGAAGTGCTCTTGGATCGCCGAGAGTGCTGCGATCGCGTCGGCTCGGCGTGGTTCGCTCTCCTTTCTTCCATAGCGCACCTCCTCGAAGAGGCGGGTCAGTCGGTCCACAGCCTCGTCCCGGTATCCGCGGGAGCGCAAGAGCGCAGCGAACTCCCGAGCCGTCATCTCTTGAGCGTTCGCCACCGCGGCCTTTGTGGAGAGCACGGAGGACATCTGCAGCCAGCAGCGCTGGACGACCTCGGTGACCGCGACCCCGCGCCGCAGGGCGTCCAAAGCCTCCGTCGCGCTATCGGCGAGACTGGCCGTCGTGCTCCGTCGTGGCCGAGAGCCCCTCCGGCCCAAGATGTACAGCACCAGGGCGCCTGCGGCGAGCGCGGCCATCGCTGAGAGCAGGTAAGGAGCCCAGTAGGGCACGGCGCCGGCGGGGCTGACTTCTGACTCGACGCCAGCGATAGGTATCTCGGGGGCGGCGATGCCCGGGTGGGCCTGTGTCGGCGTATCCTCAAGCTCCTCCGTGGGGGGGGTAGGGGACGTGATGGCCAGACCGATCCCCAAGAGCACTGCGGCCACCACTGCGGCTGTGAGCAGGCGAAGGACGAGCTCCCTTCGGATCTCGCGGGAGACGAGCAGCCCCATGACCGTTCCGGCAGCGCCGAGCACTGTCAGGGCCACGAATAACCAGTGCAGGCCAGGGATACGCAACCCTCCACCCGCGTCAGCACCCGGCCTGGCCGCCACGGGCTCGCCGATCTCCATCGTCCCGGGGCGGAACTCGAAGTCGCGTAGTCCGGCCGCCAGCAGGCCCAGGACCAAGGCCAACAGCACACCGATCGCAAGTGTCCGCCTCCTTCGCGTCGCCATCGCCGATCCCGCATAGCGTAAGTCGAGGACCTCAGATGGGCAATGCGATGAGCTCTCTAGTGGAGGCCCAGCGTGCCCCGGGCGCGGCAGAGCCGTTCGATGGCCGTGAAACTGAGCCATCCAAGCGCCAGCATGACCACCATGAACGCCACAAGCACAAGGGCGGCCGCTCCCGGTGGGAGCAACGGCTCGGTCCCCAGAAGAATGGCACGCACTGCGTCGAAGGCGTAGGTGGTGGGCAAGGCGAGGGAGATGACGATCAAGGAGCGCGGCAGTACGGTGACCGGGAAGCCGCGCCCGGAGAGCTCGCCAACGAGGAAACTCGAGACGTCCACTAGCGTGTTGGCTTCGCGTATGAGCAGGACCAGGCCGGCGAACGTGAACCCGAACCCGTAGAGCCCACCGAGCATGGGTAGCGTGATGAGGATGGCTCTACCCACGGAGCCGCTGGCGCTGAAACCGAACAGGAGCCAGCTCGCCAGGAGCACGCCTGTGCAGTTGAGCGTGGTGATCACCAGGCTTGTCACAGTGCGCCCCACCAGGAACGCGAACCTGGGTACGGGGGTCATCCAATTGGACTCGAGGACACCGGCGTCCATCTCCATCTTGAGCGAATAGCCGATCCCCCAGAAGACCGCGCTGATGTAGGCCCCGAGGAAACTGCCCAGCAGGATGAAAGAGAAGAAATCCCCCGACCCAGTGTAGGCGGCAAACCCGGGGGCTGTGCCGTCCACACTGAAGCCGCGCCCGAGGAAGAAGGCGGGCGTGAGCCACATGATGGGTTCGACGACGCGGAACACTGCGTTGATGGGGTAACGGAAGAACAGGATGAGATCCTTCCTGGCGATGGCGAGCATCAATCTGAGCATGGCGCGCACCTCAATGGTGTCCCAGAGCGCCTGTGCGCAGCACTTGGCGCTCTGTCCAGCGGAAGGCGACGAACCCCGTGCCCAGCGTTGCGGCGGCGAACCCGAGCAAGATCAGCATGTGGCCGGACACCGCACCGGCATCTGCGCCGACGAGGGCGACAGCACGGATGCCGTCAATGGCGTAGGTCAGTGGGAGCCCATGCGAGACGGCCCGCATCCATCCTGGGAGCACGGCGAGCGGGTAGGTCATGCCGCAGAACACCAGGAACAGCCCCCGTACGAGGAATACCATGGCGTTGGCCTCCTTGACCCACATCACCAGGCTCGCGAACGCGATCCCGATGCCGTACACCGCGACGGCCGAGAGTGCGAACATCAGCACAGTCAGCGCGAGATCCCCTTGTATCCTGAGTCCCCAGACGAACCGCAGGGCGATGACCGAGATCGTGAGGTTGACCACCGAGATCAGGAGCTGGCTCACCGTCGCCCCGAGCAATACTCCTAGGCGACTCACGGGGCACAACCAGGTAGCCTCCAGGGTTCCTCGCATCTGTTCGGCCCGCAGGAAACTGCCCAGGGTCCACAGCGTCATGTTGAGCCACATCCACATCACGAGCCCGACGACGATGTACCCTGTGTAGTCTGGGGTCCCCGTGAGCGCGGCGAACACCTGGAGCGCCTGTTCGTCCGGACCGGCCAGTGCCTTGGCCGAGAACACCGCCATCACCGGGAACATGAGCGGCCATAGGAAGACGGCGATGATCCAAGAGGGATACCGCACGAAGATGAGGAGCTCCTTCTTGATGACGGCCGCCAGGACGCCGAATCCTGCCCGCGTGTTCTGTAGGGTTGCCATCGGAATCACTCCCGCAGGGATTTTCCCGTCAGACTGATGAATACGTCTTCGAGTGTCGGCTGCACGACCTGAAAATGCAGCACTTCGTGGCCGGTTCGGCGAACCGCCTCGATCATTGGTCCGATGCAGCCTCGGCTGCCCAAAGTGATTACCTGAAGCTCACAGGTTCCCGAACCATTGTCGCTCTGCTTCGCCGACACCGATTCCACCGTGGTCAGCGCTCTAAGGGCGTCTTCCAGTCCATTGGGCGATCCCTGTACCTCCATCCGGATCGCCTCTTTCGCCTTCAGGGACTGCTTGAGCGATGCCGGGCTGTCCAGCGCGATGATCCGTCCGCGGTCGATGATCGCCACGCGGTCGCACAGCGCATCCGCTTCGGCCATGTAGTGCGTCGTCAGGAGCACCGTGCGCCCTTCGTGGCGGAGCGAGCCGATCAGTTCACGCAGGGCGCGGGCGGCCTGTGGATCAAGCCCCACGGTGGGCTCGTCGAGCAGGAGGATGGGGGGGGCGGCCAGAAGTGCCCGAGCCAGTGCCAGTCGCTGTTTCATGCCGCTGGAGTACTTCTCCACCAGCTCGTTCGCTCGCGCAGTGAGTTCCATCCTTTCGAGGAGCTCTGCGATGCGTGGTCGTGCCTGTCTGGAGGGGATCCTGTAGAGGGCAGCGAAGTAGGCGAGGTTCTCCCGGCCAGTGAGCTTCCAGTACACACTCCGTTCTCCCGTCATGACCGTGCCCAGCGCGGCACGGACCTTCGTCGCTTCCTTCACCACGTCGTGCCCCGCCACGCGCGCCGTGCCCGAGGTCGGCGTGAGCAAGGTGCAGAGCATCTTGATCGTGGTCGTCTTGCCGGCTCCGTTGGGCCCCAGGAGCCCAAACACTTCGCCCGCGGTCACGGAGAAACTAATGCCATCGACGGCCACGAGCGTGCGGGTACCGTTCCCCCGCCTACTGAGCAAGCCGCGCTTGGCTCTGCGTTGGAACACCTTGCGTAGCGATTCGATCTCTACCGATGCGGGCATCCGGTCTCACCTCCACCGCGAGTATAACATAACGCTGTTACGCTGTCTAGCCTGAGCTCACCCTCTCTTCGAGTAGGTGGGCCACGGCCGCAGGTCGGTTCACCTAAGGGTTCCTCAGGGAGGGGGTGCGCGCGGGCGCCAGTGGGTACCATCGTCCTGTGATGCGTCTCAACAAGTTTCTCCGCGACGCTGGGGTGGGCGCGCGCCGCAAGGTGGACGAGCTGGTCGAACAGGGCCGCGTGCAGGTCGACGGTCGCACGGTCTACGAACCCTGGCACCAGGTGGAGACAGAACGGGAGCAGATCACAGTGGACGGGAGGCTGGTCTCTCTGTCGGCAACGCGCGTGTACCTCAAGCTCTACAAGCCAAGAGGGGTCACCAGCACGATGGCCGACCCGTACGCCGAGCGGACACTCGCCGTGTACAACCCGCCGGGCGTGCGGCTTGCACCTGCAGGTCGGCTCGACCGGGACTCCGAGGGCCTTGTGCTCCTGACGAACGACGGCGCGCTCATCCATCGCCTGTCGCACCCCCGTTTCGGCGTGGCCAAGCGCTACCGTGTAACGCTGACCCGTGCCCCAGGACGAGAGGTCATCGCCCGGCTCGAGATGGGGTTCGAGCTCGACGACGGCCCATTCCGTCCTGTGGACGTACGCCGGATCGGACAGCGTGAAGTGGAACTCAGTCTCCTAGAAGGGCGAAAGCGCGAGATTAGAAGAGCGTTCCAGACCCTCGGTCATCGTGTCGAGCGGCTGGTGCGCCTGTCCATCGGCCCCGTCGCGCTGGGGTCGCTGCGCCCGGGTGAGTCGGTTCCGTTCACGGATCGCGAGCTCAAGGACCTGGGTGTGATCCCGGAACGCTGAGGTCCCCGCGCCGAGCGTGAGCGTGCGCGTTTGTCCTCTCCACACATGCGGTGCTAGGATGTTCTACCTTGCTTCAGCTAGGCAAGGACACCTAAGGAGGTGGGAACGTGCGGCGAGTAAGGGTTTGGAGGGCTATCGGAGTAGCGCTGTCCATGGCATTGGGGCTTGCGCTGTTTGGGTGCGGATGGCTCGCCGGGGTCGATGAGGCCTCGACGCCAGGGGTCCATGAGCCAGCCGGGTTCGAGGTCACCGGGGGTAGGGTTCCGGTACTGATCGGGTTCAGACACGTGCCTGGTCCAGCCGAGGCCGCCATGGTCCGGGGGCTCGGGGGCGAGGTTCGGTTCAGTTACAGCCTCGTGCCCGCCATCGCGGCCACGGTGCCCGAGGAGGCGATCGGCGCGCTGGAGCGAAACCCCAATGTGACTGTGGTCGAGCCGGACGTCAAGATCTACGCCCTCGACTACGCGGCGGAGCTCGACAACACCTGGGGCGTCAAGCGGATTGGCTCGGGCGACGTCCATGCCGCAGGGAACTTCGGCACGGCGGTCAAGGTGGCCATCATCGACTCAGGGATCGACTACACGCACCCAGAGCTCTCCGCCCAGTACAAGGGAGGCTACGACTTCCACAACAATAACAGCGACCCCATGGACGACAACGGGCACGGCACGCACGTTGCAGGGACCGTCGCTGCAGCGCGGGATGGGGTAGGCGTTGTCGGTGTAGCTCCGCAGGTCTACCTGTACGGCCTCAAGATACTTGGAGCGGACGGAAGCGGCAGCTTCTCGAGCGCAATCGCCGCCGTGGAGTGGTGCGTGGACAACGGGATCCATATCACCAACAACAGCTATGGAAGCTCGCAGGATCCGGGGACGATCGTCCGGGACGCCTTCGACGCAGCTTACGCCGCAGGCGTGCTTCACGTGTCCTCGGCAGGGAACAGCGGCAACCCCGGCGGGCGTGGGGACAACGTTGGGTATCCAGCACGCTACAGCTCCGTGATCGCTGTTGCTGCTACGACATCTGCGGATAGGCGAGCTAGCTACTCCTCAACCGGGCCCGACCTGGAGCTGGCAGCGCCCGGCTCGTCGATCAACTCCACCATACCGGGCGGTGGCTACGCCGTGTACAGCGGCACGTCGATGGCCTCGCCGCACGTAGCCGGAACCGCAGCGGTCGTCTGGTATGCCAACCCGGGTTGGTCCAACGCCCAGGTGCGGCAGCGGATGATCGACACCGCTGAGTACCTCGGGGCACACAACCAGTACGGGCACGGGTTGGTCCGCGCTGATCTTGCCGTGGACGCCGTGACGCCTCCGGAACCCGATCCCGAGCCGGATCCCGAACCCGACCCTGAGCCGGGCGTGATGCACGTTGGCGACCTCGCCATGTCGCTCAGCTACCAGGGGCCATGGGTGCGTGCTCAGGTGACGGTGACCATCGTCTCAAGCGAGGGGCAGCCGGTGGACGGCGCGGCAGTGCACGGTGCCTGGAGCGGAGCCACGAGTGGAAACGTGTCGGGCACGACGAGCGGCAGTGGAACTGTCACATTCACGTCCGACCGTGTCCGCAGCCCCTCCTCGGGCACCACGTTCACATTCTGTGTGACCGACGTGGTCAAGGACGGTTGGACCTACGACTCGACGCAGAACGCGAAGACGTGCGAGAGCATCTCCGTTCCGTAGCGGCAGGGAACTGGAAGAAGTGAGGGGGGCGGGCCGTCAGGCCCGCCCCTTCTACAAGGTGTGACCTTGTAGAATCCGGTGGCGATGTGCTCAAGGTCTCGGAGCCGAGCAGGTCACACATGCGCGCTTGAGTGTGTATGCGATTGCAGGCTTGGACCTGCTTGGCGACTCCATGGACGTTGACGTGAGCCTCTCAACCCTGGACGGCGCTGTGGTGGTGGGCTACCTGATGATGGTCCTTGCGGTCGGCCTGTGGGCGGGACTTCGGCAAAACCTCGAGGGATACTGGGTCAACGCACGCAAGACCCGTACTGCGCTGCTCACCTTCACGGTCGTGGCGGCGAAGATCGGCGCCGGAGGCACGATCGGCATCGCAGCCGCCGCGTACGAGAGCGGCATAGGTTTCGGTGTCGTCGCGGCGGTGTCGACCTCGTTGGGCTTCCTGCTGACGGCTCTGTTCTCGCCCTACATCCGACGGTTCGGCGAGCGTCACGGTGCCTATACCCTGTCCGAGTTCTTCCTCGTGCGGTTCGGGCGGGCGGCCCAGAGGGCTTCAGCAGGGGTGATCGTGGTCGTGTACCTCTCGTTCTTGGCCTCGCAGTTCGTGGCGGCCGCCGCGCTTCTCTCCGTCTGGAGTGGATGGAGCTTCGAGCTGGCGTTGGTCCTCACGTTCGGCTCGGTCGTGCTGTACAGCGCGGTGGCCGGACTGCGCGGGTCGATCGCCACCGATGCAGTCCATTTCTGGATGATGGGCGTCGTCTTCTTCGTGTTGCTTCTACCGATCCTGGTGACACGCCATCCGCCGGGAGACTGGATCTACGAGATCCCGCGCTCCTTCTGGTCACCGGTGGCGTTCGGCGGCTGGGCGTTCCTGCTTGGAGGCGGAGTGTTCGGCGCGGTGACCGCGGTGGTGAGCATGGAGCTGTGGATGCGCATCTATGCGGCGGTCGGAGAGGTACAGGCCAGACGGACGTTCATCTGGTCGGCAGTCCTCGTACTGCCGTTCTTCGCGGCTGCTCTGTGCTTTGGCCTCGCTGCCCACGCCCTGGTGCCGGGCTTGGCCAACCCGGATGACGCGTTGTTTGCTCTTGTGATCAGGCTTCTGTCTCCCGGAACCCTTGGGCTGGGCATCGCGGCAATCCTCGCGGTCTTGCTCTCGACGGCCAACACGATGCTCTTGGTCGCCTCGGCCACGTTGTTCCGGGATGTACTGCCGCGCGCTTTGCGGTTCGGCGATGCGGGCGCCCTCCGGCTCAGCCGCTTGCTCAGTCTCAGCATCGGGACGACAGGGGTCCTGCTGGCACTCGCTGTCCCAGATGTTGTTCAGCTTGTGTTGAACGCCTATTTCGTCGTTGCAGTACTGGCTCCAGCGCTCTTCGCCGGCCTGCTCTGGAGGAGGGTGACCCAGAGAGCCGCTGCCTGCAGCATTGCAGGGGGAGCCCTGACGACCCTCGGCTTCCTGCCTCTTGCTCCACGGCAGGCTTTCGTGCCGGGCTTGCTCGTGTCACTGCTGCTTATCGTGGTTCTGTCCCTTTTCACCCGGCACGCCCCTGGCGAGCAGGAGGATCTGCTGCGGTCGCTGCAGTCAGGGCGGGAGGGCTAGGCTCGGGGCGCGCTAAGCTGGCGGTGCTGCAGACAACAGGCCCATCCGGTCTAGGATCTCTCGGTAGCGGGGGTCGTCGTGCAGTGCATCGAACAAATGTAGGACTTGGATGAAGCGGAGCATGGTGTCCCGCTTGCGGAAGGCTTCCTCCAACCATCGGAAGGCCTCATGGGCATCACCTATGCCTGCATAGCCGGCTGCGATACAGAAAGGCTCGTGTGCGTGGTGACGTTCTTGCACCTGCTCCATGCGGCGGCGGGCGCTGTCATGGCCTTCGATGCTGGCCTCCACCACCGCGCAACCTATCTCGGCAAGCACAGACTTCTGCCCCAGATTGACCTCCGCGGACGAAAAGTGGCTGCGGGCCTCCTCAAGTTGCCCCAGCGCGCAGTGGACAAGCCCCAGGTACACCTCGGCGATCCCGAACTCGGGAGCGAGCCCGGTCGCCTGGTGTAGTGCGGCCAGCGCCCGCTTGTGGTCACCGAGCGCGTACAGGGCGAGGCCGCGGTTGGCGTGGGCGATGACTGAGAGGGGGTCAAGTTCGAGCGCCTGCTCCAGCCAAACGTATGCCTCCTCGAAGCGCCCTGTGTACAGAAGACAATGGGCATACCAGTGGTAGGCTGTGCCGTAGCTCGGACGCAGGCGTATGGCTCGCTGGAAGCCCTGCTCGGCTCCCCTCCAGTCCCATTCGTAGAGGAGCTTGACATCGGCGAGCGAGGCGTAGGCCTCGGCCAGCTCGTCGTCCAGTGACAGAGCCTTCTGGGCTGCCTCCAAGGCGCGGTGATGGGCTTCCTCGCGGGGGAACGCTGCGTAGTCCGGCAGCACTGTGAGGGCGTCTGCCAGACCGGAGTAGGCGAGCGCGTAGCTGGGATTGACCTCGATCGCCCGGCGGAAGTACGCGACGGCCCGCTTCAGACTCCTCTCCGAGCGTTGCGCCCAGCAGTACCTCCCCTTGAGGTACAGCGTGTACGCAGCCATGTCTCTTGTGGCCACGTCACCATACCGGGTGACCCCTCCGAGGAGCTCAACCTGGAGTGCACGGGCGATGGCCTGCGCGATCTCCTCCTGGATGGCGAACACATCGTCCAGCTCTCGGTCGAACGTCTCGGACCAGAGCTGCACCTCGTCCTCGGCGCGCACGAGCCGTGCAGAGAGCCGTACTCGGCCGTTCGACTTACGCACGCTGCCCTCGAGGATCGTCTGCACGTTGAGCAACCGAGCGATCGCGCGTGCTCCGAGTCCGCTGTCCTTTACGCTGAACGCCGAGGTCCTGGAGATGACGCGCAGTCCTCGCTGGCGTGAAAGGACCGCAATCAGCTCATCGGTCATGCCGTCGCTGAAGTACTCGTCCGACGGGCTCCCGCTTAGGTTCACGAATGGAAGCACCGCGACCGATGTCCTGGCCTCCGTCTCAGGATCCGGCCGGGAGAGCTCCGCAGTCGGGGTGGCCCCATGGATCTCGTAGATCTCCATGGGCTCCTCCACCCCGTGCAGGCGATGAGGGCCCAGAGAGGTGATGGGAACTCCGAG
>PWTC01000128.1 GCA_003563005.1 Candidatus Acetothermia bacterium | reverse complement strand
TCATGCACGTCAAGCATGCGCTCTACCAATTGAGCTAACCACCCTGGAGGCGGCGCCCGGATTCGAACCGGGGAATAAGGGATTTGCAGTCCCTCGCCTTGCCACTTGGCTACGCCGCCACGCTCACATTATACGGGGGGCCGTTCCGGACGGTCAACGGGCGCTTTGCTCCGCTTGTCCTCGGGGATAACATGATCGCGAAGGACGGTGATCGCTGTGAAGAAGACAATCTGCCTAATCGCGTTGGTCACGTTTGGCTTGTCGGCCTGGGGTGCGCCGCGCATCGTGCTGTACTCGCAAGGCTTCGCGTTCGTGGAGGAGACACGGGAGTTCGTGCTTGAGCCCCACGGTACGCTTGTCCTGGAGGGCCTTCCACGCGCATGGATGCCCGATAGCCTTACCGCAGAGGGGCTGAGCCTGTTGCGCGTCCGCCCGCTGATCGCCGGGGAGCGTCTTGCCGAGCCGGCGGGACCTGATGATCGGAGGGGCATTCCATTGGGACCGGCCGACCTGCGAGGTCAACTGGTCGAGGTCGTCTCCCGCGGGGAGCGCTTCTTCGGTCGGCTCCTGGCTGTCGGTGACGTGGTGGTCCTTTCCACACTGGACGGTGTGGTTATGCTCCCCGAGTACGACCATCTGACGGTGCCGCACCCGATGGGGGCGGCTGCGGAGGTCGAATACCGCGCACAAGCCGGGCCTTCGAACATCGTGCTTCGCTACCTGACACAGGGGATGCAGTGGAACGCGCGGTACGCTGCGATCCTGGGCGAGCAGGGGCTTGAGCTTGTGTGCTGGGCACAGCTGGCGAACACGACCGGCCTATCTTTCACGCAGGCACGTGTGGAGCTCGTCGCGGGCGATGTGGGGGCGCCGCGCCCCGCGGACATCGCCTATCGGACGCCGCCCGGGCTTGGGTTGGCGATGGTGGAGGCCGACATCGCACCAGCGGCGGAGTATCACACGTACAAGCTCCCTCAGCCGGTGGACCTTCTCGAGGGGACCACGCACGTCCCCCTCGTTTCGGGCGAGCTGGCCTACGATCGCCTGTATCGATTCCGGGGCGGTCCGGTCCAGGCGATCGTCACGTTCGAGAACGACCTTGCGCCACTTCCGGCCGGCGAGGTCAGGGTCTTCGATGAGGGTGGGGACTTGTTCGTGGGCGCCTCGAGCGTGCGCCACACGCCTGTGGGTGAACAGGTTGAACTGATCCTCGGAGCCGCCTTCGATCTCACCGGGGAGCGGATCCACCTTCGGCGTGAGCGCCCGACGGCTGAGCTCTACCGGGATACGTACCGGATCACGCTCCGCTCGGCCAAAGACGTCGACGTGGTGGTGGAGGTCCTGGAAGGCATGCGGGGCACATGGGAGATCGTGCGGGCCAACCACCCGTTCAGCACGGTGGCTGCCCAGGAAGTTCGATTCGACTTGGCGGTACCTGGCGGCGGGGCCGTTGAGCTTGAGTACACGGTGGAGTGGCGCCCGTGAGCGCGGACCGTGACCGCCTGGACGAAGAACTCAAGTCCATGAAGGAGGGCTACCGCAAGGCGATCGAGAAGGCCCTGGAACGCGTGCCGGCGAGAAACGGGGTGGTGTCCCTCCGAGACCTGTGGCTGGAGACCTCGCTGCCCGAGGACCTTTTGGTGGATACGCTGCGGGAGGACGGCATCGCCATGCCACCGCATGTGATGAGAGTCGACCTTGATCGAAGGGGAGCCCATGGCAGGAAGCGCAAGTGATATCACGTTTGGCACCGATGGCTGGCGGGGACTGATCGCCGATGACTTCACGTTCGCCAACGTGGGACGCGTGGGGGCAGCGCTTGCTGCCCACCTGAAGTCCAAAGGGCGTTGTGATCTACCCGTCTACGCGAGCTGGGGGGTTCCCTGTCGACCTGCCGCCGCTGGGGTGCTCGTTGGATACGATACCAGGTTTCTCTCCCGCCAGTTCGCGCTTCACCTGGCACGGGCGATGGTTGCTGCAGGTGTCCCCGCCTGCATCACCACAAGTCCGGTGCCCACCCCCGCGCTCTCCCACGCGGTGAGGGAGGGAGACTACGCTTGCGGGGTCGTGATCACGGCTTCGCACAATCCGCCCACCTACAACGGGGTGAAGCTCAAACCCGAGTACGGGGGCTCAGCGACGGAGGACATCACCAAGGCTGTCGAGGGACTCCTTCCCCAATCCCCTCCGCTGGCGCGCGACGGCGACATCGAGGAGGTGGACATCGTCGATGCCTACCTGGCGGCCTTGCGCGAGCAGGTCGACCTGACGCTCTTGGGCAGGGCTTCCATGTACGTGGTGGTGGACGCCATGTACGGCTCGGGCCAAGGCTATGCCGTGAAGCTGCTCAAGGAGGCACGCCTTCCTCATCTAGCCATCCGATCTACGGTGGATCCCCTGTTCGGCGGCAAGAAACCCGAGCCCCTCGAGGAGAATCTCATCCCGCTGCGGTCCGTGATCCGATCGATGCGGAGCCGCGCACGGGGACGGTCCATCGTGGGCCTTGTCACCGACGGTGACGGAGACCGCGCGTCGGCCATGGACGAGTACGGGACCTTCCTCGACACGCATCGCACTGCGGCACTGATTCTCTGGCACCTGATCCGCCACCGGGGCCTCCAGGGCCCCGTGGTGAAGTCGTTCGCCCTTAGCGACATGATCCGGACGCTCGCCGATAATGCGGGCCTTCCGTGCAAGGAGGTCAAAATCGGGTTCAAGTGGGCGGTGGAGGACCTCGTCCGTGGCACAGCCTCCTTCGCCGGCGAGGAGTCGGGCGGGTACGGCTACGCGTGGCACCTGCCCGAGCGCGACGGCATCTTGACGGGGCTCCTTCTTCTCGAGCTGGTCGCTCAGACGGGCAAGAGCGTGAGCGCCCTTGTCAAGGACCTGTTTGACGAGGTCGGTCCGCATCACTACCGGCGGCTCGATCTGACCCTGCCCGAGCGCCTGGAGGTCGTGGAGCAGCTGCGCAAGCGACCGCCGGACACGCTGGGAGGACGCTGCGTGACAGCCCTCGAGGACCTGGATGGTCTCAAGCTCAGATTGGATGGGGGATGGGTCCTATTTCGCGCCTCCGGAACCGAGCCCATCCTACGCATCTACTGCGAGATGGACGATCCGATGGTCATGAGCAAAGCGCTCGAAGAGGCGCGGACCCTGGTCGTGGGGGGGTTGCCGCTGTGAGCGAGGTTTACGAGCCGCGGGTGATCGAAGAACGCTGGCGCAACGTGTGGCGTGCCTCGGGGGCGTTTTCCGCTGATGTGGAGCGTCCGGGGAAGAAGTTCTACTATTTGAATATGTTCCCCTACCCTTCAGGCTACCTGCACGTGGGGCATGGACGGAACTACGTGATCGGCGATTCGGTAAGCCGGTTCCACATCATGCGGGGCTACAATGTGCTCAACCCCATGGGGTGGGACGCCTTCGGACTGCCGGCCGAGAACGCGGCCATCGAACGCGGGATGCACCCGCGCGAGTGGACGATGAAGAACATCTCCCACGCCAAGGAGCAGTTCCGCGCATGGGGTATCGAGTACGACTGGGACCGCGAGGTGGCCACCTGTGAGCCGGACTACTACCGGTGGACCCAGTGGCTGTTCCTCAGACTCTACCAGCACGGACTTGCCTACAAGAAACGCGCTTCGGTCAACTACTGCCCCGACTGCGAGACGGTGCTCGCTAACGAGCAGGTGGTCGGTGGAGTGTGCGAGCGCTGTGGAGCTGCCCCTGTGCCCAGGAACCTGGATCAGTGGTTCTTCCGGATCACGGACTACGCCGATCGATTGCTCGAGGGCCTCGCCGACCTCAGGTGGCCCGAGCACGTCAAGAAGATGCAGGAGAATTGGATCGGCCGCTCGGAAGGCGCTGAGATCACCTTCGAGGTCGGCTCGGGCCACGAGATCGTCGTCTTCACCACCCGGCCCGACACGATCTGGGGGGCGACGTTCATGGTGCTGGCCCCCGAACACCCGCTGGTGGACGAACTGACGACACCGGACCGCCGGGAAGAGGTCGAGTCCTACCGGGCGGCCGCGGCGCGCGCAAGCGAGATCGAGCGGGCGGCCACCGACCGGGAGAAGACGGGAGTCTTCACGGGTTCCTATGCGCGCAACCCTGTCAGCGGAGCGGAGATGCCGGTCTGGATCGCCGACTACGTGCTGACGACCTATGGGACAGGCGCGATCATGGCGGTGCCTGCGCACGACCAACGGGACTTCGAGTTTGCGCGGGCGTTCGGGCTCCCGGTGCGGGTGGTCATACGACCGGAGGGGGAGCCGGAGATCAGTGCGGATGACCTGACCGAGGCGGTGCCCGCCTTGGGG
This sequence comes from Candidatus Acetothermia bacterium, assembly GCA_003563005.1. GTDB lineage: Bacteria > Bipolaricaulota > Bipolaricaulia > Bipolaricaulales > Bipolaricaulaceae > PWTC01. Next base: position 1,420 of record PWTC01000128.1, on the reverse strand, counting down.
GTGATGGTCGACTCAGGCCCCCTCACGGGGACCCCGGCTCACATGGCCATGGGCCACACCATCGCCCACCTCGAAGAGAAGGGCGTGGGCCGAGCTGCGGTGGCCTATAGGCTGCGCGACTGGTTGATCTCGCGCCAACGGTACTGGGGAGCGCCGATCCCGATCGTCTACTGCGATCGGTGTGGCACCGTGCCCGTCCCCGAGGAGGATCTGCCGGTGCTGCTCCCTGATGTCGCGTACATCGGCAAGATGGGCCTCGCGGACATCCCGGGTTACGCCGATACGGACTGCCCCAGCTGCGGCGGATCTGCCAGGCGTGATACGGACACGATGGACACGTTCGTCGACTCGTCTTGGTACTTCCTCAGGTTTGTCTCGGCGCGCGACGGGTCCCAGGCCTTCGACCCCGATCGAGCCAACGCCTGGCTCCCGGTCGACCTCTACGTGGGAGGGGTGGAACACGCGATTCTGCACCTCCTCTACGCTCGCTTTGTGACGAAAGCACTCCACGACTTGGGTTACCTGGCGTTCGAGGAACCGTTCGAGCGGCTCTTCAGCCAGGGTATGGTCTGCCACACCGCCTACCGGTGTCCGCAACACGGGTGGGTCTACCCCAAGGAGGCCGAGGGAGGACGTTGTTCCCAGTGCGGCGCGGAGCTCGAAACCGCGTACTTCTCCATGTCCAAGTCCAAGCGGAACGTGATCGACCCCTCGGAGATCATCGACCGGTACGGGGCGGACACCGAGCGCCTGTACACCTTGTTCATGGGACCTCCCGACCGCGACATCGAGTGGACCGAGGAGGGCATTCGAGGGGCGTGGCGTTTCCTCAACCGCCTATGGCAGCTGGTCGTGGCGCAGCTCCCGTGTGTCCGCTCGGCGCCAGGACCGGTGGTCCAGGCAGAACTGGACACGGAAGGCCGCGCGCTGCGCCACAAGCTCCATGCCACGATCAGAAAGCTCACCGAGGAGTTTGAGGGACGCCTGGGACTCAACACGGCGGTCGCCGCGCTGATGGAGCTGACATCGGAGATCTCCGAGTACTGCGCGCGGCCGGAACCGGACCTGCGTCTCGTGGCAGAGGCGACCCGGAACCTCGTGCTTCTGATCGCGCCGGTGACGCCGTTCCTTGCCGAGGAGCTCTGGCACAGGATGGGAGGCTCGGAGACGGTGCTCCGCTGTCCCTGGCCGGGGGTGGACCCGGAGGCGCTGGAGGTCAGCGAGATAGAGCTGCCCGTTCAGATAAACGGGAAGCTGCGGGCGCGGCTTCGTGTCTCTGCCTCGGCTGCGAGCGATCCCGCCGCGCTTGAACGTGCGGCGCTGGACGACGCAAACGTCCGCGGACACCTGGAGGGCAAGTCCGTCGTCAAACTGATCGCCGTGCCCGGGAAGATGATCTCCATAGTGGTCAAGTAGACGC
>PWTC01000078.1 GCA_003563005.1 Candidatus Acetothermia bacterium | reverse complement strand
GCCGCAAGGAGTTACTCCTCAAGCGCTTCGGGTCCTTGGAGGGGCTGCGGTCGGCCTCCCTGGAGGAACTCCTGTCCGTGCGAGGCATCCCGCGCGGCCTGGCGGAGCGCCTGTACAAGGCGCTGCACGCCGAGTAGAGTGTGGGCAGAGAAAGCACGCACGCGCGAGGAGGAACGAGAACGTGGAGCTGAAGGTCGTTTCTGTCGAGAAGCCCGAGGATGTGAACGTCGTGCTCGGCCAGGCGCACTTCATCAAGACAGTGGAGGACCTGCATGAGACCGTGGTCGGACAAGCGCCCGGAGCAGCGTTCGGGGTCGCCTTCTGCGAGGCCTCCGGACCGGCGCTCGTGCGCTGGTCCGGGAACGACGCCGAGCTGATTGCCCTCGCCAAGCGTAACGCCCTGGCCCTGGCGGCAGGCCATGTGTTTGTCCTGATGCTGCGCAATGCCTTCCCCATCAGCGTAATGGGGGGGTTGAGGGCTGTCCCCGAAGTGTGTCACGTGTTCTGCGCCACGGCGAATCCCGTCCAGGTGGTCCTCGCCGAGACAGAACAGGGTCGGGGAGTGCTCGGTGTGGTGGACGGCGTTCCGCCCGCAGGCGTCGAAGACGAGGCGCAGATCGCCGAACGAAAGGCCTTCCTTAGAAAGATCGGGTACAAGCTGTGATGGCGCACCCTGTCCGCGCAGTGTTGCTGGACCTCGGCGGCGTCCTGCTCAACGAAGATGCCGAATACGAGGCCTGGGACGAGAACATGCTGCAGCTGCTCAGGGCGCACGGCAACCACACCGATGCCTCCACATACCACGAAGCGCTCACCGCGGCTACGCGCCGCTGCGACCCCAGTCCCCGAACCAGCGCCTTGTGGACCCTGGTGCGACCGGACCTGGAGAAGTTCGTCGCGCTGAAGACGCAGTTTCGGGCGTTCACCGGCCAGGTCGAGGACCACCTCAAACTGGCCAGGGTAAGACCCGGCGCTCATGATGTCGTCGCCGCCCTCGCCGCCCGCTACGAACTCGCCCTGGCGGCCAATCAGCCCTCCGCCGTTGCCGGCCTGCTCAGAGATGAGAACCTGCTGAGCTACTTCCGCTGGCAACGCGTCTCCGAGGATATGGGGATTGCCAAGCCTGACCCCCTCTTCTTCCGTGTGATCCTCGATGCGATCGGCGTGCCCCCGGATCAGGCCGTCATGGTCGGCGACCGGCTCGATGCAGACGTTCTGCCGGCCAAGCAGGTGGGTATGCGGACAGTTCGGGTTCTCGCAGGCCCGTACGCCGAGCAACTGCCCCCGTCACCGGCGCATGTGCCCGACCGCACCATCGCCTCGCTCGATGATCTTCCTGACACCCTGGAAGAGCTGAACGGGGGTTGACAGCTCAGTCGGCGAGCCCAATCCGCACCAGCACCGAGTGGTAGCGCGGATCGTCCCGCACGGCCTGCGGAGTCGGCAACAGCTTGAGCAATCGTAGCATCAGCTCTCTCCTCTCGCAGGCGCGCTCCAGCCAGACAAAGCCTTGGTCCTTGTCCCCCAACAGGAAGTGCATCACGGCCAACACGGTCGCCCGGCTCGGCGCATCGGGCATTTCCAGGACATGCTCGATGAGGCGCTGGACCTCGTCCCGGTCGCCCATCCAAGCGTACACGAACGCCTGTCCCAAGGTCGTGTCCAGGTCGAGCATTCGGTAGCCGCGCTCCGCCTGATCGTCGGCCACACGCAGCTCGGCCAGCGCGGCGTCGTAGTCGCCCTCTGCGGCATGCACCAGGCCCATGGCGATGCGTCCCTGCGGGTACCCCGGGTTGACGCTCAGGGTACGCTCGGCCATCTCCCGCGCCCCCCTCAGGTCACCCAGGAACAGGAGCACCAGCGCAAGGCTGTGGGTCGTGTGTGGGCTCCCAGGTGCCAGCTCCACGGCCCGCCGCATCTCCGCCAGGCCCTCCTCAGGACGGTCGGTGATCACCAGGTGCATGCCGTACTGCGTACGAGCTCGCGCGAAGGTTGGGTCCAGTTCTACCGCCCGTTTCAGCTCGCGCTCTGCCTCCTCCCAGTGCCACGTCTGTTGGAGGACCTCCGCCAGCAGGACGCGCGCATTGCTGAATCCAGGACTCAGCTGCAGTGTGTGCCGCAGCTGCTCGACCGCGTCGTTGTACCGGCCAGCCTTGGCCAGGCCCTCGCCATGCTCTGCGTTGATCGCCGGAGAGAGCGGGTCGAGTTCCAGTGCCCGCCGACTGTGCTCCAGGGCCTCCTCGATACGGCCCATGCGCATGAGCAGATCGGCATACCAATGGTGTGCGGTGGCGTAGTTCGGGTTCAGTTCCAGCGCTTGCTCCATGTCACGAACAGCAGTGTCGAAGTCGCCCTCGAGCATCGCTGCCACTACGGCCAGGGCCGTGAGCGGCTCGGCCAACGTGTCATCCAGCTCGAGAGCCTTGATCGCGGCTTCCTTCCCCTTGGTGAACCCCTCTTCAAGTGGGATATACCCCGAGTCCGCCAGGACGATGTACGCGTCTGCAATCCCTGCGTAGGCAAGCCCGTAATCGGGATCGATCTTGATGGCCTCTTGGAAGAGCTCGATCGCCTTGTTGACGGCCCACTCGGTGCGCATGTTCCAGAAATAGCGTCCCTCGAGGTAACGCATGTAGGCCTGGACATCGGCGGTGGGTTCGCGGCGGATGCGACGTCGCTCGCTCGCCAAGAGCCGTACCTGCAATGCCTCGGCCACGGAGCGGGCGATCTCGCTCTGCACAGAGAACACGTCCCGCACCTCCCGCTCATAGGCCTCCGACCACAGGTGCCCCTCCGTTCTGACGTCGATGAGCTGGAGGGTGATCCTGAGGCGATCCCCCGCCTTGCGCACCGTGCCCTCAAGCACCGTGCCCACCTTGAGCTCGCGTCCGATCTCCGCCACCGAGGCTCGTGTTCCTTTGTACTTCATCGTCGAAGTCTGGGCGATCACCTTCAGTCCGCGGACCTTGGAGAGCGTGTAGATCAACTCGCCTGTCATACCATCTGTGAAGTACTCGTCCGCCGGATCAGGACTCACGTTGACGAGGGGCAACACCGCGATGCGTGTGATCTCCCACTCAGTGGGTTCCTCGTATCCTACTTCCTCGCCGACCCCCAGGAGGACGCGGTAGACCTCCACTGGCTCCTCGATGTTGCGGAGCTCTCGCGGGCCCATACTCGCGAACGAAGCCTCGACCCGTCCGCGAACCTGGTCGAACACCTGTCGGGAGACGCAGATGCCGCCGCGCCCGGCCAGCCGCTCGATCCGGGAGGCGATGTTCACCCCGTCGCCGTAGACATCTCCATTGCGGTAGACGACCTCCCCCACGTGAACCCCGATCCTGACACGGATCTTGCGGTCCTCATCGACGCCGCGGTTGCGCTCGGAGAGAGCTTTCTGGATCTCGAGTGCACACTGCATCGCATCCAAGGCGCTGGCAAACTCGATGAGAAACGCATCACCCATCGTGTTCACCTCCCGTCCGCGGTGACGGCCGAACACGTCGCGGAGCAGCGCTCGGTGTTCGTCCAGCAACGACAAGGCCAGCGCCTCGTCGCGATGCACGATGGCGCTGTACCCCACGATGTCCGTGAACATGATCGCCCGGAGTTGCCTCTGTTGATCGCTCATGCGGTTTCCGTTGTCAGCACAGGGCTAAGGTTATAGCCCAAGCGTATCAGGGCGGCAAACGCATCCGTGAAGCCTCAAGCCAGGACCTCGTCGAAGACGAGGGCCCCGGTCGCCTGCCCGAAGCGCTTCCGGTCGCGTCTCTTCACGGACCTACGTACTATAATGTTGTCGTGGCCGTACAGAATAGGATCCGCAAGGTGAGAAAGCGCGATCGGTCCCTGGTTCCCTTCGACGAAGGGCGCGTGGCCCATGCCATCCTCCGCGGTGCCCGGGCGGCCGGATCCTTCGCGCGAGACCATATGCCAGGGGTGAACGACCGCCTGTTCAACGCCTGCGGCGACGACGAGCACCTGGCGGAGTTCCTCGCCAGCATGGTCGTGGCCATGCTGAACCGAGATCCCCGCCACTGGATCGCCAACTTTCCCCCGACGATCGAGGAGATCCAGGACACCGTGCTTCACGTGCTCCGCAGCTTCGGCTTCGTCACTGTCGCCGACGCCTACGAGTGCTGGCGCTGGGGCAAGCACTGGGTGCGGGCCGGCGCGATCACCATGGAGCAGTTCGTCGGAAACGGCTATCCCACACCGTTTCACGAGGAGACCCTTGCTTGGAGCCGCGCCCACGACTGCCACACCGTGGACGGCCTCAACGACATCGTCCGCTCGGGAAAGCTCGTGTGGCTCGTCGAAGAAGCGACCGAGCGCTACGAGCGATCGCTCGACGAAGCCGCCCACAAGATGCTGGCGCGCATGGAGACCGACGAGATCAAGATGATCTGGATCTCCGGGCCCTCGTCCTCGGGCAAGACGACGACCACCGTGAAACTGCTGCAAAGACTGGAGCGAGAGGGTCTTTCCTTCCTCATGCTCAACCTTGATGACTACTTCTGGCCTGTCGTGGAGCACCCCACGGACTGGCTGAACGACCGGAACTTCGAGACGCCTGAGGCGCTCGACATCAGCACCATCAACCGGCACCTGCGCCAGCTCCTGGAAGGCAAGCCGATCGAAAAGCCCCTCTACAGTTTCAAGGAGGGGACGCATGTGGGGACGAAGCGCGTGCGCCTGAAGGAGGATCAGATCCTCCTGCTTGACTGCCTGCACGGCCTCTACCCCCCCATGACCCATGGGATCGCGCCGGAGCACATATTCCGGGTGTACATCGAGGCGGCCAGCATGCTGTTCGAGGGCGATGGCTCCACGGACCGGCTCGTCCCCTTCACCGACATCCGGCTCCTGCGACGCATGCTGCGCGACGCGCACCACCGGAACCATCGCCCACTGCACACGCTACTCCACTGGCACTATGTGCGCGGGGGGGAGCTGTTCTCGATCGTGCCGCTCATGGGCCTGGCCGACCATCAGGTCAACGGCGGGATGCCCTTCGATCTCGCAGTGCTCAGACCTTACTTTGTGCCGGACGGCATCTGGCCCAACCCCGATGAAGTGGCGCCCTACGCCTCGTTCCTCGACGCCCGGATCCGCTACCGCCGCATCGCCCAGCTCCTGCGGACGGTCGCCGGTCTCACCATCTGGGAAACGCAGGACGCGAAGCTCATCTCCGGCGACCACCTCATCCGCGAGTTCATCGGCGGCAGCACCCTGGAGATCCCCCACAACGAGTGAGCCTCACCCTCCGCCCCCAACGCCGAGCACCTGGTCGTTGTGTTCCCCGAGGCGTGGGGGCGGGAGCGTGCTCGGCGGCCAGGCCTGGGGAAGCGGACAGCCCACGCTCCGGTAGCGACCGGCGGTGGGATGGTCGACCTCGACGAGCAGCCGCCCGGTGAGCCCGGGCTCGCCGAAGAGCTCCTCCAACGTTTGCACCGGCCCGGCGGGCACGCCGGCAGCCCTGAGCTCCGCGATCCAGGCCGCGCGCGTCCGCGTGGCCAGCACCACCGACAGCCGCTGCACCAATTGCTCGCGGTGCGCCACCCGGGCGGGGTTGGTCGCGTAACGCCCGTCCTCGGCGAGCTCGGGGAGCCCCAGGGCCGCACAGAGCTTGGCAAATTGCGCGTCGGAGCCCACCGCCACCATGAGCAGACCATCGGCAGCGGGGAACGCTTGATAGGGGACGATGTGGGGATGGGCGGTGCCCAGCCGCACCGGCTCGCGGCCGGTGAGGAGATGGTCCTGCGCCACGTTCACCAGGGCGCTCGCCGAGCACTCGGCCAACGTGAGCGGCACGGCCTGCCCCTGG
>PWTC01000127.1 GCA_003563005.1 Candidatus Acetothermia bacterium | reverse complement strand
CGGCTCGCTGGACAACGTCGATGCCAACGCGCTCTCCATCAAAGACGCCGCGTTGCGCAAGGAACTCGGGGATGCACGTGACCGGCTGGAGCAGGAGGCCCAAGGAACCGCCACGGCCGTGCTGGCCGAGCTCCGGTCGACCCTGTCCGCCTGGCGCTAATCCCAATGCAAAGGGGGTCAGAGCTTTAGTTTTGGTGTCACGTGTCCCTTGGGCTGGACAGTTGTCCCAGTAAGGGGACACGTGACACCAAAACTAAAGCTCTGACCCCCTTTGTTTGGGGGATGCTGGGAGGGGTGGGGCTTGCGCGGGGACGGGGGCGGCGGCATCATGATTTCATGCTGAATCGAAGAGCAGTGCTAGGGATTCGATGGGTCGGATGGCGCGCCCTGACGGTGGCGCTCCTCTTGTGCGCCTTGGGCGTGGGGGCGGCGGGCGTCCCGGTCACGGTGCAGGACGATCGGGGCAGGGAGATCGAGATCCCGGCGGCACCGGAGCGGTTGGTGATCCTGCAGGCGCTCTACGGGGAGATCGCGGTGGCGCTCGGCGCCGCAGGCCGTGTGGTGGGGATCGTCGACTCGCCGAACATCCCCGAGCAGCTAGAAGGACTGCCCCTGGTGGGAACGGCGTTCGAGCCTTCGGTCGAGTACATCTTGGCCCTGGACCCGGACCTGGTGCTCGGTGGTTGGGGAGAGGTGCGCGCCGGCCTGGAGCGCGCCGGGGCGCGCGTGCTTACCCTTGGGCAGGAGGACGGTTACATCGGTGGGCTCACTGATCTCCTCGCTGCGGTGCGGTCGGTCGGCCGCGCGCTGGGCGAGGAGGAGGAGGCGGCACGCCTGGTCGGTGAGATCGCGGTCGAGGTCGTGGAGACGGAAGCAGCCGTCTTGGAGCGTCGGCGGGTCCGCGTGGCGTTCCTCTTCATGTACGCGCCCGACAGCCCTCCCTATGCCATCGGCACCGGTGCCGTGGAGCACGAGCTCATCCTGCGCGCCGGCGGGGCGAATGTGTTCGCTGATGTGGCCGGGTTTCCGCTGGTCGCGCTGGAGGAGGGGCTGGCCCGCAATCCGGAGGTGATCTTCACCGATCCGACTCAGGTGGAGCACATCCTGGAAAGTCGCCTTCTGGAGGACGTGACGGCGGTTGCTGAAGGCCGCGTTTACGGCATCCAGGCTGCGGATACGGTCTCCACGCGGGTGGCGCGCGCGCTCCGGGAGATGGCCCAGCGGCTTCACCCGCAGGCGTTCGAGGGGGATTGAAGCCGAGATTTCTTCTGCTGGCACTGGCGCTTGCCGCCGCCTTCAGCGTGGTGGCGGCGGTCGCGTTGGGGCCCGTGCGAATCCCCTTGGGGGAGGCCTTGACTGCGCTGGTGCGCCCACAGGCAGGTGCGCTGTACAGCACGATTGTCCACCAGATCAGGCTTCCCAGAGTGCTGCTGGGGTTTCTCGTCGGTGTCTCCTTGGCCCTCTCGGGCGCTGTGCTCCAGGGAGTCTTCCGCAATCCGCTGGCCTCGCCCTACGTGCTGGGTATCGCCTCCGGTGCCTCGGTGGGGGCGGCGCTGACCATCGCGCTCGGCCTCGCGGGTGTCTTCTCCGTCCCGTTGGGGGCCTTTGCCGGGGGCACATCGGCGGTGGCCGCGGTGTACACGCTCGGACGTCCCAAGGGACGCGGCCCGGACAGGCTCGGCCTGATCTTGGCCGGTGTGGCGCTGGGGGCGGCCTTCTCAGCGGTGACGAGCTTTCTCATGTTCCTGACCGCCGGCGATCGCCGGATGGCGGAGATCCTCTTCTGGACCATGGGAGGGCTGGGCCGTGCGCAGTGGAGCCACATCTGGATGCTCCTGCCGGTGACGGGGATCGCGGGCGTCGTGCTATGGTCGCTGGGGCGTGAACTGAACGCGCTCTCTCTGGGGGACGAGGGGGCGTTCGGCCTGGGCGTGCGTCCCCAGCGACTGAGGTTGCTCTTGCTCTCCCTCACGACGGTCCTGACGGCGGTCGCGGTTGCCTTCGCCGGGACGATCGGCTTTGTGGGGCTGATCACCCCCCACGCGATGCGCCTGCTGGTAGGGCCGGATCACCGCAGGCTGCTGCCGACGTCGGCACTGGCGGGGGGGATCTTCCTCGTGTGGGCCGATGTGGCCGCCCGCACCGTGATGCGGCCAGCGGAACTTCCCTTGGGCATCCTCACCGCGCTCATCGGTGCCCCGTTCTTCCTGTCCCTCCTGCGCACCCGCCGAGGCGGTGAGATGGGATGAGGATCAGCCTTCAAGGAATCCGCTTTGCGTACGGGGGCCGAGAGGTGCTGAAGGATCTCGACCTCGAGATCGAACCCGGAGAGATCCTGGCACTGCTGGGGCCGAACGGCTGTGGGAAGACCACGGTGCTCCGTCACATCGCAGGCGTGCTCACGCCGGCGTCGGGTACGGTGTATCTGGACTTCCAGGAGCTGACCGCCTTGCGCCCGCGTATCCTCGCCCGCCTTCTGGGGGTGGTGGAGCAGGATCGACGTCCGGGATTCGCCTTCACGGTGCAGGAGCTCGTGGAGTTCGGACGATTGCCGTACGTGGGTCGCCTGGGCCGGGCCGGACCTGCCGACCGGGCGGCGGTGGCCCGCGCCATGGACCTCACGGGCGTGGTCCCGCTGGCCGGCCGCCCCATCGATGCCCTTTCAGGCGGCGAGCGGCAGCGCGTGTTCTTGGCGATGGCCCTGGCACAGGAACCCCAAGTGCTCCTCCTTGACGAGCCCACCGCCCACCTGGACGTGCAACACCAGCTCGAGTTCCTCGGCCTCGTGCGTCGCAGAGCTCGAGAGGGGGTGACGGTGGTCATGGCCCTCCACGATGTGAACCTGGCGGCTGCGTTCGCCGACCGCATTGGGCTCATGGGGTGGGGCGCGGTGCTGGCCGTGGGACGCCCGGGGGAGGTCCTCACGCCCCAGAGGCTGAAGGAGGCGTTCGGGGTGCGCTGCGCTGTGGGGACGAGCCCAGCCACCGGCACCACGTACGTGCACTTCCTGCCGCCCACGCCGGTCCGTCGCCGCGAGGGCCGCGTTCTGGTGATCGGTGGTGGTGGCGCGGCCGCACAGCTTCTGCCTCCGCTCGCGCAGCAGCACGAGGTGTGCCTCGGCGTGGTGGCGCCGCTGGACAGCGACTACGAGGTGGCGTCGCATCTGGGCATCGAGGTCATCACCGACGCACCGTTCTCGCCTGTATCGGAGGGGGCGCTGATCCGAGTCCGCGAAGAGCTGGAGCGTTCTGATGAGGTCATCATCGCTCCCGTTTGGGTCGGCCCGGGCAACCTCCCTGTGGTGGCAGCCCTGGAAGCATCCGCAGTTCCGGCCAAGGTGACGATCGTCGACCCCGAGGGCATTGCCGATCGGGATTTCACCGGGGGCGAGGCCGCCCGGTTGCTGCGAAGCCTCATCGTCGGCGGGGCTCGCGTGGCCTCGGCTCAGGAAGTCTTGGCCCAACGGGGAACCTCGGACTAGTCATCGCACTCGGGATCTCTCTCCGTGAGAAGGGGAGGTGCCGTGTATGTACATGTCTTCTGTTATAGTATTGTAGTTCCGCGCATACACCTTGATTTACATCCACTCCTGTGGTATGCTGTATTTTGCTGAAGTGCACGCAACACCGCAGCGACACGTAGTACAGGCAGTTCTTCAACCCCAGGTGTACACGTAGGACCCAGGGGAGTACCGACGCTGCTCACGTGGCAGCGGCGTGGTGTTGTGTGGAGGCACGGGGATGACAGGAGGGCATAGATGAGCGCGATAGCAGGCATTGTAGGGCGAGAAGCTGAACCGAAGGACATCGGGGCGATGCTGAACGAGCTGCGGCACCGGGGCCCGGACAACTCGGTGGTCCGGAGCCTTGACGGGATTGTGGTGGGCTGCGCGGAGCTGAACACCTCCTACCAAGCCACGTTCGGATTCAGCGGCGAGCGGGCGCCGTTCGTGTTGTTGGATGGGGGTGTGTTCAACGAGCGGCCCTACGATCTGACCAACGTGACCTATGTGCGTGAGAGGTACGAACAGCATGGGGCGGATTGTTTCTCGACGCTGGATGGCAGCTACGCCTGCGTCGTCGTCGATGAGGACGAGGTGTTGCTTGTACGCGATCCGGTCGGCGCTCGCCCTCTGGTCTACGGCACATGCAACGGGCAGTTCTACTTCGCATCGGAGGCCAAGGCCCTGGTGGATTTCGTGCCGGAGGTGTGCGAGCTCCCGCCGGGGCACATTTACTCCACCAAGCACGGGCTCCGCGCCTTCGCGATACAGAGACCCCAGGTACCCGACTTCGAGACGCCCCTTGAGGCGGCGCGCGCGCTGCGCGAGGTGATGATCGAGGCTGTGGAGAAGCAGATGGCCGATGGTGCCGTGGAGGGGATCGCCCTCAGCGGTGGCCTCGACAGCTCCATCATCGCGGCCGTCGCCAAACAGTTCAACGTCAAGCTCAAGATGTTCAGCACCACGATCAAACGCTACCCGAGCCAGGACCTGGGGTACGCCAAGCTCATGGCCAACTACCTGGGGCTCGAACAGCATATCTACCAGATCACGGACCAGGACATCGAGCGCATCCTGCCCGAGGCGGTGCGTTATCTCGAGTCGTTCGATGAGGATTGCATCTCGGGCTTTGTGGCCAACTACTACTCGTCCAGACTGGCAGCCCAACACACGAACTGCGTGCTGGTCGGTGAGGGCGCAGACGAGTTGTTCGGAGGGTACTTCCGGGAGCTCCAAGCCATCGACGATCCTCAGCAGAAGGAAGAGGTGGGGCGCAAGCTGGTGGCCATCGCCTACAACACAGCGCTGCGGCGTCTGGACCGGGGCTGGATGTCGAACTCGGTGGACTACCGTGCCCCGTTCCTGGACGGAGGGGTGGTGGCGCTCAGCGAGAAGATCCCGCTGTCCATGAAGGTGTACGCGCAAGACGGTGAGCAGATCGAGAAATGGATTCTGCGGGAAGCCTTCCGGGACATGCTGCCGCGGGAGATCGCCAAGCGGCCCAAGCTCCGGTTCGCGCGGGGAAGCGGCGTGGACGATCTGATGGACCAGATCGTGGCCAGCAAGGTCGGGATAGGTGATCTGCAGCGCACGCCCAGGACGAGCCAAGGACTGGCCTTCAACTCCCCCAAGGAGCTGTACTACTACCGCCTGTTCCGCAAGCACTTCCCGGCGAGCTACGAGTGCCTGACGTGCCGGTGGGATCCGTTCAAGTGATCACAGACCCCACAGGCCGGCAATGAGCAGGGGCGTCAGTATGGTGAGGATGAGGTTGAGCGGTGCCCCAACTCGGGTGAAGTCGAGAAACTTGTAGCCGCCGGGGCCGTACACCATGGTGTTCGTCTGGTAGCCGATCGGGGTCATGAAGCTCGTCGATGCGGCGAACATGATCGCCAGGACGAATGCCCGTGGGTCGAGCCCGAGGCTCTGGGCGGTGGCGATGCCCACGGGGACCAACACCACGACCGAGGCATTGTTGGAGATGAGCTCTGTGAGCAAGGTAACCGCCAGGTAGAAGGTCATCAGCACCACGACAGGGGGAAGGAACCCAGCTACACCTGCAATCAGATCGCCGATCAGTCGAGCTCCCCCGGTCTTCTCCAGGGCGATCCCTAGGGGGATGAGTCCTGCTAGGAGGAAGATCACGTCCCAACGGATGGACGTGTGCAGCTCGTGAGGCTTGAGACAACCCGTGAGCACCATCAACACGCATCCGGCCATGGCCGTGGCCAGGATGGGAACGCCCAGGGTAGCGAACAGGACGACTCCGGCGAGGATGCCCAGGGCCACGGGGATCTTCTCCTTGCGGTACATCTCCTGAGGCGCGCCCTCGGCAGCGATGAAGTTGGGATCACGTCGGATCACCTCCAGCGCGTGGCGCTCCCCCTGCAGGAGGAGCGTATCGCCGAAGCTGAGCCGCACGTTGGCGAGCCGCTG